>JANONH010000368.1:0-4435 GCA_031420735.1 Methylibium sp. | reverse complement strand
TGTATTCGCGCCCATACGTGATCACCGGCCAGCCGTGGTTGGCGCCGGCCTCGGGCACATTGAGTTCGTCGCCGCCTTGCGGGCCGTGCTCGTGCGTCCACAGTTTGCCGTCAGCGGGGTGGAGTGCTGCGCCCTGGATGTTGCGGTGGCCGTAGCTCCAGATTTCGGGCAGGGCGCCGTTCTTGCCGACGAACGGGTTGCCTGGTGCGGGCGCGCCCTCGTCGGTGACGCGCACGATCTTGCCGTGGTGGGTGTCGAGCGTCTGCGCGTCGTCCTTGCGGTAGTAGCGGTCGCCGAGCGCGACGAACAGCGTGCCGTCGCGCGCGAACACGAGCCGCGAGCCAAAGTGCGCCGGCGAGTCGTACTTGGGCGCCTGGCGAAACACCACTTTCACGTCGGCCAGGCTCATTGCCTGCAGGTCGAGCCGCCCGCGCGCCACCGCGGTGCTGCTGCCCTTGGCACCATTGGCCGCCGGCTCCGAATAACTCCAGTAGACGAGCGAGTTGTCCGCAAAACGCGGGTGCAGCACGACGTCGAGCAGGCCGCCTTGGCCGCGTGCATAGACCGCCGGCACGCCGGCCAGCGGCGCCGACACCTTGCCGCCAGCCGACACCAGGCGCATGCGCCCGGCGCGCTCGGTCACGAGCGCGCGGCCGCTCTGCTCGAAGTCGGGCAAGAAGGCCACGGCCCAGGGATGCTCGAGCCCGGCGGCGATGACCGTGGTGCGCAGCGGCTCGGCCTTCACGTCGGCGGCGCAGGCCGGCATCGCCCAGGGCGCGGCGAGCAGGAGACCAAAGAGGCGGCGGCGGGTGGGCAGGCGGGGCTTCATGAGCCCGCACTTTAGCGGCGTCGGACAGAGGCCCTACACGCCGCTCGGCTTGGGCGTCACGAATCGCTGCATCCGCAATGGTGCACCCGGGCAAGGCCTTGCATCGAGGCTTGCCGGGGCGCGCCTTTGCTGCGCCGGCCTAAGCCGGTGAGCGTGCGCAGCCTTCGGGTGTTTGATCTGATTGCGCCCGCACCGCAAGCGAAAGCTCATGCTCGAATTAGCGGCCGCGGTACGGATTGCAGACCGCCTCAGCCCTTCGCCTCGGCCACGCCTTCGACCACCATCTGCACCCGCTCGACGCCGCGAAAGCTGTCCACGCTGAGGCGAAAAGCCAGGCGCACGCGCTCGGCGAGCGGCTCGGCGTGGCCGAACCAGATGGCCTCGCGCAGCAGGCCGGCGTGGCGCAGGGTGAGCTTGAGGTGTTTCTCGCCGACGAGTTTTTGCGACACCACGTCGACCTCGTCGCAAAAGACCGGCGCCTCGAAAGCCTGGCCCCAGACCTCGCGCTCGAGCAGGTGCACGGTCTTGGCGTCGAACCATTGGGCTTCAAGCGGGCCGTCGGTGGCCAGCGTGCGCGCGAGCGTGGCGGCGTCGAGCCCTTCGTGCGCGACCTTGGCCAGCGCGGCCTCGAAGGTGGCCAGGTCGGCCAGCGCCAGGCTGGCGCCGGCTGCCATGGCGTGCCCGCCGAAGCGGCGCAAGAGGCCGGGGTGGCGCTTGGCGACGAGGTCGAGCGCGTCGCGCAAGTGAAAGCCGGCGATCGATCGGCCCGAGCCCTTGAGCAGGCCGTCCTGCCCCATGGCGAACACGAAGCTCGGCCGGTGCAGGCGGTCCTTCAATCGCGCGGCGACGATGCCGACCACGCCCTCGTGGAAGCCGGGGTCGTAGAGCGCCACGGCCGACGGCGGCTCGCCGGCCGCGCCCAGGGCGGCGGGTGTTTGCAGCAAGCGCTCGAGCATCGCCTCGGCCTGCTCGCGCATGCCCGACTCGACTTCGCGGCGCTCGCGGTTGATGGCGTCGAGCTGGGTGGCCAGTTCGACGCAGCGCGCCGGGTCGTCGCTGAGCAGGCATTCGATGCCCAGGGTCATGTTCTCCATGCGCCCGGCGGCGTTGATGCGCGGGCCGAGCGCGAAGCCGAAGTCGAAGCCGCTCGCGCGCTCGGGGTTGCGCCCGGCGGCTGCGAACAGCGCCGCGACGCCTGGCTGCATGCGCCCGGCGCGGATGCGCTTCAAGCCCTGCGCCACGAGGCGGCGGTTGTTGGCGTCGAGCTTGACGACGTCGGCCACGGTGCCGAGCGCCACGAGGTCGAGCAGGCTGTCCAGGCGCGGCTCCCTGGCCTGGCCCTCGAACGCGCCGCGCGCCCTCAGCTCGGCGCGCGTGGCCAGCAGCACGTAGAACATCACGCCCACGCCGGCCAGTGCCTTGCTCGCAAAGCCGCAGCACGGCTGGTTGGGGTTGACGATGACGTCGGCCTCGGGCAGCACCACGGCGCCGTCCACCAGGGCCGGCAGGTGGTGGTCGGTGACCAGCACCGCCAGGCCACTCGCCTTGGCATGCGCCACGCCTTCGAGGCTGGCGATGCCGTTGTCGACGGTGACCAACAACTGCGGCCGCTGTTGCAGCGCCAGGTCGACGATGGCCGGCGTGAGGCCGTAGCCGTGCACCTTGCGGTCGGGCACCACGTAGCCCAGCGCTGCCGGCGCCGCGCCGAGCAGGGCCAGGCCACGCAGCGCGACGGCGCAGGCAGTGGCGCCGTCGCAGTCGTAGTCGGCCACCACCACGATGCGCTGGCGCCGGGCGATGGCGTCGGCCAGCAGGCGCGCGGCGTCGGCCGCGCCGGCGAGTTCGCCCGGTGCGATGAGACGTGCCAGCGAATCGTCGAGCTGCTCGGCGCTGCTGATGCCGCGGCCCGCATAGAGCCGCGCCAGCAGCGGGTGCACGCCGGCCTGCTCGAGCGACCAGGTGGTGCGCGGGGGGGCGTCGCGGGTGGTGATGCGCATGTGGGCGGGGGCCTTGGTTCGAGTTGCGACCGGGCTGGGTCGGGATACTGCGCTAGAGCGCCGCCAGCGCGGCCGCTGCCCGCGGCGGCCCGGGCAGGCGGGCGCGCAGCGCCTGCATCCAGCCGCGCGCAGTGCGTTGGTAAGTCTGCGCGTGGCGTTCGCCGCAGAGCGTGAGCGAGAGCGGCGCGCCCGGGCGCGAGGCGGCTTCGACTGCGGCGCCGAGCGGGCCGGCGTCGAGCGCCTGCCAGGCCGCGCTCCAGGCGGCCCAGTCGCCGCGCAGCGCCGGGGCGCGCAAGCTGTCGAGCAGCTGCGGTGCGCCGTCGGTGCGCGGCGCGGCCTGCCGCACACCGCAGCCGCTGAGCCAGAAGCTGTTGAGCGTGTCGCGGCCGGCGGCTTCGCGGGCGTCGTTCAGCGGGTGCGTGTAGAGCAGCATCTGCGCCTCGCTCTGCAAGCGTTTCACGAGCCGTGCACGCGGGTGTTCGGGCATCCACAGGTCGGGGTTGCGGCCGACCACGCGATCGAGCGATGCCGTGGGCAGCCCCGCGAGCGAGTCGTGCGCCACGTACCAGCGGGTCGGGGCACCAAAGGCGCAGCGCCAGCCCAGGCTTTCGAACAGCGGACGCACGGCGTCCCAGAACGCACGCGACTCGGCCTCACCCAGCGCCAGTGCCTCGGGGTCGCCCATGGTGATGGCGTCGCGCCCGACGTGCCAGTGCACGGGGCTGAGCAGCCCCCACGCCGACTCGGCCGCATCGATGCCGTCGGCCGCGGCGGCCCGGGCCGCCCAGGGCAGTGCGCCGTCGGCGCCCGAGAGGCCGAGGCTGCGCGCCAGCACCCGCTCGTGCGGTGGCGAGAGCGTGTATTCGTCGCCTTCGTCTCGCTCGGTGGGCTCGAGCCGCGCCAGCAGCGCCTCCAGCGCCGGCAGGGCCAGTGCGCCCTGCGCTTGCCGGCCGGCGCCTGCGAGCGGTGCGGCAAACGGGATGACGAGGTGCATGGCGGCCATTATCCGGGCCGGGTTTACGAGCAGCAGGCGCTGCCGCCCGCGCAGGCACCATTGCCCCTCGGTGGGGCCATCGCGGCGCCCGGGTCGGGCACCGCGGGTCGGCCACGCCTCGAGCCGTGCCTTGGCCATGGCACGGCGACTTCCAAGCCAACCCGACTCGCCGAGGAGAGCAACGTGATGAAATCCAATGTCAACGAAGAGTACGTGCAGATCGACGCCGTGAAATGGCAACCGTTTCCCGCCGCCTTTTCCGCCGGCGGCATCCGCTGGAAGCTGCTGCACGTTTCGCCCGAGCAAGGCACCTGGACGGCCATCTTCGACTGCCCAGCGGGCTCGTCCTTCGCGCCGCACGTGCATGCCGGCCCCGGCGAGTACCTCATGACCAAGGGCAAGATGGACGTCCGCGGCGGCAAGGCCGCGGGCGGCGAGACCGCAGTGGCCCCGGGCTACGGCTTCGAATGCTCGGGCGCGCGCCACGACCAGACCAGCTTCCCGGTGGACAGCGAGTTCTACATGAGCTTCCTGGGCCCGCTCACCTTCATCAAGCCCGACGGCGCCCCCATCGCCGTGATCGGCTGGGCCGAAGCGCAAGGCGCCTGGGGCTGA
>JANONH010000367.1:0-3513 GCA_031420735.1 Methylibium sp. | reverse complement strand
CAGCGCACCGGCCACCGAAGAGCCGTTGCCTTGCGTGATGTAGCGCACCCCCTGGTCGATTGCGGCCTTCAGGGCGTTGAGGCTGTCGGTGGGACTGAGCTTGTTGTCGAAGGCGAGGATTTCGAACTTCACGCCGGCCGGGTTGAGCTTGGAATCGGCGCTAAATTTTTCGGCGAAAAACTGAAAACTCTTGACCTGGTTCTGGCCCACCGGCGCCATGAGGCCCGAGAGGGGGTCGATCCAGGCGATCTTGACCGTTTGACCCTGCTGCGCCGCCGCGCTCGCGGCGCACAGCGCGAGCGCGGCAGCGAAGACCACGCGCCTTGCGCGCCGGTGCGTCTTCATGGCGGCCCCGGGGTCAAGCCTGCGTGAGGCTGTGATTCTTGAATTGCTCACGCAGCTTGTTCTTTTGCATCTTGCCGGTGGCGCCAAGCGGAATGGCGTCGACGAAGACGACGTCGTCGGGCACCTGCCACTTCGCGACGCGGCCCTCGTAGAAGGCGAGCAGCTCCTCGCGGCTGGCCTCGGCGCCGGGCTTCTTGACGACCACCAACAGCGGGCGCTCGTCCCACTTGGGGTGCGGCATGCCGATGCACGCGGCCATGGCCACGGCCGGGTGCGCCATCGCGACGTTCTCGATGTCGATGGAGCTGATCCATTCGCCGCCCGATTTAATGACGTCTTTGCTGCGGTCGGTGATCTGCATAAAGCCGTCGGCGTCGATGGAGGCGACGTCGCCGGTGGGGAACCAGCCGTCCACCAGCGGGTCGCCGCCTTCGCCCTTGAAGTAACTCGAAAGGACCCACGGTCCGCGCACATGGACGTCGCCGCTGGACTGGCCGTCCCAGGGCAGCTCGGCGCCGTCGGGGCCGACGATGCGCATGTCGATGCCGTAGACCCCGCGGCCCTGCTTGCACATCACGGCCAGTTGCGCCTCGGGGTCGAGCGAGCGCTGCGCCAGCTTCAAGTTGCAGACCGTGCCGAGCGGCGACATCTCGGTCATGCCCCAGGCGTGCAGCACGGTCACGTCGAAGTCGTCGCGGAAGGTCTTGATCATGGCGGGCGGGCAGGCCGAGCCGCCGATGACCGTGCGCCGCATGTGGCTGAACTTCAGGCCGTTTTGCTTGACGTGGTTGAGCAGCATGAGCCAGACCGTGGGCACGCCCGCGGCCATGGTGACCTGCTCGGCTTCGAGCAACTCGTAGATCGATTTGCCGTCGAGCGCAGCCCCCGGGAACACCATCTTCGCGCCGGTCATGGCGGCGCCATAAGGCAGGCCCCAGGCGTTGACGTGGAACATCGGCACCACCGGCAAGATGCAGTCGCGCGCCGAGAGATTGAGCGAGTCGGGCAAGGCGCCCGCATAGGCGTGCAGCACGGTCGAGCGGTGGCTGTAAAGCACGCCTTTGGGGTTGCCGGTGGTGCCGCTGGTGTAGCAGAGCGTGGCCGCACTCCTTTCGTCGAAGCTCGGCCAGGTGTAGGCGCCGCTCTCGGGCGCGATCAGGGCTTCGTAGCTTTGCAGCCCCTCGATGCCGCTGTCGGCGGGCAGGGCGTCGGCCTCGCAGAGCGCAAGCCAGTGCTTGACCGTGGGGCACAGGCGCCACACCGCCTTGATGAGCGGCAGGAAAGTGAGGTCGAAGGCCACCATCCGGTCTTCGGCGTGGTTGACGATCCACACCAGTTGATCGGGCGGCAGGCGCGGGTTGAGGGTGTGGACCACGCGGCCGCTGCCCGAGACCCCGAAGTACAGCTCGAAGTGGCGGTAGCCGTTCCAGGCGAGTGTGGCGATGCGCTCGCTAAAACCAATGTCCAGCCGGTCCAGTGCCTGGGCCACTTTGCGGACACGCACCGCGGCTTGCCCGTAGGTCGTGCGGTGGATGTCGCCCTCGACGCGGCGCGACACGATCTCGGCGTCACCGTGGTTTCTTGCCGCGAACTCGATGAAACTCGAAATGGACAGCGGATGGTCTTGCATCAAACCGAGCATGGTCAAGCTCTCCGTCATAGTTTGCGGTGCGACAGTTTCCACGCCCGCTGCGCCGCTTGTCAAAGCGTGATTCCCCCAAGCGCAGCGCAGGCAGGCCGCTGCCCGGACAATGTAGCTGTGAACGCCCCACTCGAAAACTCCGCTCTCTCTATGCCGCAGTCCACCGCTGGCGGCGCCCCGCCGCGTTGGCTTGCGCAGAGTTTTCTGCAAGGCCTCGGCTCGCCGTTCGTCTCGGATCTGGCGCCGGCGCCCGTGTCGGCGCCCTGCTGGGTGGCGCAGAGCCGCACGCTCGCGGCCGAACTCGGCCTTGGCGAATGGCTGGGCAGCGCCGACGCCTTGGCCGTGCTCTCGGGCAGCCGCGTGAGCCCAGGCACGCGGCCGCACGCGTCGGTCTATTCGGGCCACCAGTTCGGGGTCTGGGCGGGCCAGTTGGGCGACGGCCGCGCTCTCCTGCTCGGCGAGATCGAAAGCTCGGCCGGCAGGATGGAGTTGCAACTCAAGGGCAGCGGGCCCACGCCTTATTCACGCCGCGGCGACGGCCGCGCCGTGCTGCGCTCGTCGATCCGCGAATTCCTTGCCTCCGAAGCCATGCACGCGCTCGGCATCCCGACCACGCGGGCGCTGGCCGTGGTGGGTTCGAGTTTGCCGGTGCGCCGCGAAACCGTCGAGACGGCCGCCGTCCTGACCCGCGTGGCGCCGAGCTTCCTGCGCTTTGGGCACTTCGAGCATTTCACCCACACCGTGCGCAACATGGCGGCCCTGCAGCGGCTGCTCAGCGCCACCGTCGAGCGCTACTTCCCCGAGCAGGCCGGTCAGCCCGAGCCGGCCGCCGCGTTTCTTGAACAGGTGGCGCGGCGCACCGCTCGCCTGGTGGCCGACTGGCAGGCCGTGGGCTTTTGCCATGGCGTCATGAACACCGACAACATGTCGGTGCTCGGCCTCACCATCGACTACGGCCCCTTCGGTTTCCTCGACGGTTTCGACCCCGGCCACGTCTGCAACCATTCCGACCACCAAGGCCGCTACGCTTTCGCCCGCCAGCCCAGTGTGGCTTTCTGGAACCTGCGCGCCCTGGCCCAGGCCTTGCTGCCGTTGATGGGCCAAGGCGAAGCGGCGAGCGAGCGCGTTCAGGAAGCGCTCGAACCCTATCCCGCGGTTTTTGCCGAGACGCTGAAGGCGCGCCTGTGCGCCAAGCTCGGCCTGCAAACCCGGCAGGACGGCGACGCGGTGCTGGCCGAAGACTGGCTGCAACTGCTCGCCAGCGAGCGCACCGACTACACCCTGGCATGGCGGCGCCTGGCCGATTTCACTGCGGCAGGCGCCTCAGCCGTGCGCGAGCTGTTTCGGGAGCCTGCGGCCTTCGACACCTGGGCCGCTCGCTATGTCGCGCGGCTTGGCACTGAGGGCAGCCAGGACGCCGAGCGGGCCTTGCGAATGAAGCGCGCCAACCCCAAGTACGTGTTGCGCAATCATTTGGCCGAAAACGCCATCCGCCTGGCCGAGACCGGCGATTTCAGCGAATGCGA
>JANONH010000366.1:0-4704 GCA_031420735.1 Methylibium sp. | reverse complement strand
GCCGACCGGCTGCAGGCGCTGGTCGACCGCCTGCTGGCGCCGCACCGCCAAGCCCAGGTGGTGAGCGACGTCAACATCCACGAGGTGTGCGAGCGGGTGCGCTCGCTCATTGCGGCGGAGTTTCCGCGCGGCCTGGCCCTGGTCCGCGACTACGACACCTCGATCCCCGACTTTCGGGGCGACCGCGAGCAACTCATCCAGGCCGTGCTCAACATTGCCCACAACGCTGCGCAGGCGCTTGCAGAGCGCATCAAGCAGGGCGATGCACGCATCGTGTTTCGCACGCGGGTGGCGCGCCAGGTCACCGTGGGCAAGCAGCGCTTTCGTTTGGCACTGGACTTGCATGTCGAGGACAACGGGCCCGGCGTGCCCGAGGCCATCCTGGGTCGGATCTTCTATCCGCTGGTTTCGGGGCGAGAGGGCGGCACGGGCCTCGGGCTGACGCTGGCGCAGACCTTCGTTGCCCACCATCAAGGCATGATCGTCTGCGAAAGCGAGCCGGGCCGCACGCTTTTCAAGATTACGATTCCATTGCTCTAGGAGCCTGTCGGGCTTGGGGCGTCGAAGTTGCAGCCGACGATCCCAAGCCCGACAGGCTCCTGGTACCTCGGTTCGTCGGCAGGCTGCCCAGGGCGCAAGCCGGCAAGACCGGCACACAGGAGAGCCTGTCCGCATGAAACCCATCTGGATCGTCGACGACGACCACTCGATCCGCTTCGTGCTTGAAAAGGCGCTGGCGCGCGAAGACCTCGCGGTGCGCAGCTTTTCCAATGCGCGCGACGTGCTGGCCGCGCTCGACGCCCACGAGCAACCGCAGGTGCTGGTGAGCGACATCCGCATGCCCGGCACCTCGGGCATCGAGTTGCTGGCGGCCGTGAAGGAGCGCTTGCCGGGCTTGCCGGTCATCATCATGACCGCCTACTCCGACCTCGACAGCGCGGTGTCGGCGTTCCAGGGCGGCGCCTTCGAATACCTGCCCAAGCCCTTCGACCTCAACAAGGCGGTCGAGCTCATTCGGCGTGCGCTCGTCGAGAGCGTGCGCGAGGAAGTGAGCGACGAGCGCGCCACGCTGCTGCCCGAAATGCTCGGACAAGCACCGGCCATGCAGGACGTGTTTCGCGCCATCGGGCGCTTGAGCCAGAGCAACGTCACCGTGCTCATCACCGGCGAAAGCGGCTCCGGCAAGGAACTCGTCGCGCGCGCCTTGCACAAGCACAGTCCGCGCGGCGACGCCGGAAGCCAAGGCCCTTTCGTTGCCATCAACACCGCGGCCATCCCCAAAGACTTGCTCGAGAGCGAGCTGTTCGGTCACGAGCGTGGCGCCTTCACCGGCGCACAGACCGCGCGGCGCGGTCGCTTCGAGCAAGCCGATGGGGGCACGCTGTTTCTCGACGAGATCGGCGACATGCCCTGCGAGCTGCAAACGCGGCTCTTGCGCGTCTTGAGCGACGGCCACTTCTATCGCGTCGGTGGGCACAACCCGCAAAAGAGCAATGTGCGCGTCATCGCCGCCACCCACCAGGACCTGGAGCAGCGCGTCAAGCAAGGCGCTTTTCGCGAGGACCTGTTCCACCGCTTGAATGTCATCCGACTGCGCCTGCCGGCGCTGCGCGAGCGGCGCGAAGACATCCCGGCCCTGGCGCGATCCTTCATGAGCAAGAGTGCGCGCGAACTCGGTGTGGACGCCAAGCGCCTGAGCGATGCCGCGCTCGCGCAGCTGGTGGCTTTCGACTACCCCGGCAATGTGCGCCAACTCGAGAACATTTGCCATTGGCTCACCGTCATGGCACCGGCGCAGACCATCGAAGCCAAGGACCTGCCGCCCGAGTTGGTCGCAGCAGCCGCCGTCGCCGGCCCGCCAGCGGGCGACGACAGCATGGCGGGGTCGCGCGACAGCGCCGAGCCGAGCGTGGCGCCGAGCGGCGTCGTCGCGACGGCCGCCGGGGTGCAGGTCGGCGCAGCCCCCGACCCCTGGCTGCACGACCTCGAGCGCGCGGCGCGCGCCTTGCTCGAAGCCGGCGTGCCCGACGTCTGGAATGCGCTCAGCCACAAGTTCGAGGCGCGGCTCATCCGCACCGCGCTCGAGGTGACGCGCGGGCGGCGCATCGAAGCCGCGCACAAACTCGGCATCGGCCGCAACACCATCACGCGCAAGATCCAGGAACTGGGGCTGGACGACTGAGTCGCTCGTCGGGCAGGGCGCCCGCGCCGCTTCAATCGATGGCTAGAGTGGCCATCACCGGGGCATGGTCGCTCGGTCGTTCGTTCTTGCGCGGCAGCTTGTCTATCGTGCAGGCGGTGACCGCGGGCCTGAGCGCATCGCTCACCAGGATGTGGTCGATGCGCAGACCCTGGTTCTTGCGGAATGCGAGCATGCGGTAGTCCCACCAGCTCCAGCATTTGGGAGCCTGCTCGAACAGACGAAAGCTGTCGTGCAGCCCCAGGCCCGCGATGGCCCGGAAATGCGCCCGTTCTTCCTCGGTACACAAGATTTGCCCGGCCCAGGCCAGCGGGTCGTGCACGTCGCGGTCGTCAGGCGCGATGTTGTAGTCGCCCATGAGCACGAGCCGGGGGTGGGCGGCGAGCTCTTGGCGCAACCAAGTGTGCAGCGCGCGCAGCCACTGCATTTTGTATTCGAATTTCTCCGTGCCCGGCGCCTGGCCGTTGGGAAAGTAGGCCCCGACGACGCGCAGCGAGCCGCCATCGGGCATTGGCAAAGAGCCGGCAATCACGCGCTTTTGCGCATCGTCAAAGCCGGGAATATTGCGCTGCATGTCGACCAGCGGCGCCTTCGTTAGCAGCGCCACACCGTTGTAGGTTTTTTGCCCGAACCACTGCGCGTGGTAGCCCGCGGCTTCGATCTCGGCGTGCGGAAACTTCTCGTCGGGCAGCTTGGTTTCCTGCAGCGCGATCACGTCCACCGGGTTCGCGGCCAGCCAGGCAAGCAACTGCGGCAGGCGCACGGCGAGCGAGTTGACGTTCCAGGTGGCGAGTCTCATCGGTTTGAACTTCCTTGATCAATCAATCAATCGATTGATCGCCATCTTCGTGTGTCGGTACGACTGAACGAAGCTCGTTGCGTCTTCTGACTTGTGCCCCTGCCGGCGCACCTGAAAGCTCCGTGTCGTCGCTTCGGTGCGCTCGCGGTGAGGTTGCGGCGGGTGCGCACTCAGCGCGCCAAGGCATCAAGTGCCGCCGCTCGCTGCCAGCGAGTCGTAGCCTTCGCTCATCAAGAGGGCGTGCAGTTGCCGGCGGCGCACGCCCATGTTGCCGCCATCGAACAGCGGCAGCACGACGGCATCTTGTAGCAGGCCGGCCAGGGGCAGGGCGTGGTCGTAGCTGTCGATGCCCACCACGCGCATCAGGTCCGTGATCACCCGCACGGCTGCTTCCGAGCCGAAGATCTTGGAGTGCAGCGCCAGCTCGAAGGCACCCGGCGCTTCGGTGTCCATGGCGTGGCAGGCCTTCCAGCCGAGGGTGCGCGCGGCCTCGATGGTGGTCTTGGCATCGGCCAGCGCATAGCCCACCGCCTGGTGCTCGATGATGGGCACGACGCCGCCACGTTTTTCGGTGCGCGCGAAGTTGAGCGCGAAGTCGAAGGCCGCGCGCATGAGGCCCACGCCCATGATGCCCACCAGCGCCGCCGTGCCGGTGAAGCTGGCATCGACGATAGCCTTGCCGCCGCCCACCGCGCCGATGATGTTGGCCCGCGGCACGCGGATGTCGTCGAAGCGCACCTCGGGGCTCAGGTGGGCGCGGCTGCCCAGGGTGTCGAGGGCGGCGAGCGACACCAGTCCGCGCTCGGGCCGCGGCACGGCCAGCACCGAGATGCCGCGCTCGGCCGGCGCCGCGCGGTCGGTGCGGCACACGACGCACAGCAGGTCGGCACCGCGCCCGTCCCAGCCCGACGCCCCCGACACCCAGCGCTTGGCGCCGCGCAGCACCCATTCGTTGCCACTGAGCGTGGCCGTGGTGCGCACGCCTTCGCCGGGTGCAGGCGAGGCGAAATTGGCGCTGCCGCCCGGCTCGCTGTAGGCCAGTGCCGCCAGCGGCGTGCCGCTCTTGGCGAGAAAGGGTTCGATGAATGCCGCGCGCTGCTGCGGCGCGCCGGCGATGAAGAGCGGCATCAGCCCGAGCAGCGTCGCCAGGAGCGTCAGCGAGACGTTCACGTCGACCGCGTGGAACTCCTCGGTCACCACCGCCATGTCCATGAGGCCGGTGCCCTCGCCGCCGAAGGGCTGCGGAATCAGGCGCCGCAGGAAGCCGGCCTCGATGGCCGCGGCGTAGACCGGCTTTGTGGCCGCGAAGCGCGCTTCGGGGGTGGCCAGCGCGTGCGTTGCTGCGTGCACGCCCGCGAGCGTCGTGCGTGCAAACGAGCGTGCGCGCAACTGCAGTTCGCGTTGCGCTGGCGTGAGCGTGAAGTCAATTGGCATGGCGGCATTCCTCGAAGTGGTGGAACCGGGCACAAGGGCCGAGCAGGCAACGCCTGGCAGTGGCCCGAAGTCTTGCGCGCAACAGGCCGCGGCGCAAGCCGTTTTCCTGTCGGCGTGCCGCTGCACAGCCGGCGGGGGTGCGCCTGATATGAGCGCCGAATTCAGCTTGCTTGCAGCAGACGCGCGATCTCGGCGCAGATCCGATGCCCGCTCGCGGCTGCGCGGAGTTTCCACTTATCGCAGGGTGCGGGTTCGCCGATCCGCCCCTCGG
>JANONH010000365.1:0-2059 GCA_031420735.1 Methylibium sp. | reverse complement strand
AAGGCGTCGCTCAGTCGTTGGAATGCTTCATCTCGCGCATGCTGCTCGACGGGCTCACGAAAGCCGCCGTTAATGTCTTTGTTGGCGGCGTCCGCGCGCCCCAACGCAATCGCTGCTGCATCAAAGCGTTCGCGCTTGCAGGCAAGCAACGCGAACGTATCTAGCATGTTCCAAATGCGACCGCTCCGGCTACCCAGTGCGGCTGCTTCTCGGCACGTCATCAGCGCCTCCGCAAGTTCCCCGGCCTGGGTGAGGGCTAAGGCTTGGTTGCCCAGAGCATTACTCAAATCTGAGCTCCCAAATCGATCGTTCCTGGCGCGAGAGATCACTTCCCTCCCGATCTGGGCTGCCTGCGCAAAGGCGCCGCGTTCGCTGGCGTTGAGTTGCAACCACATGAGCGAGTGTGCGATCCTGTCCTCGTCGCCCAGTGCTTCGGCGAGTTGCTTCATTTCAATAACAATCGCGCGCACTTCATCGATCGCGCTTGCTTTGCCCATGTAGAGAACGAAGGCCCGAACACGCAACCAATCCCACCGAGCAGCTAGAGGCCACGTTGGCCGCAAGAGCTGGGCCATTTCGTCAATGGCCTCTTTAGCCCGGGGAGAGTCACCACTGATAGCCGCCGCGCGGGCTAGCATCTCCAACGACTTGAAAAGGCCCGCAGCGTCGTCAAGTTCTCGATACAGATGGGCGGCTCTGATTGAGGCGCATAGAACGGGGGGCCCGGGCTGAGTTCTTGCGCCTGTCCGCGCGAAGGTCAATTGCACGCTCGCTTCCAAGGCGGCAGGGGTAGTCGGAACGACTCGAGTGAGAGCCGCTTCGGCTCGCTGCTTGCCCTCAAAGTTCAGATCAGCGCTTAGCCATATCCAGCCTGACTTTCCGAGCAACTCAAGGTGCAGATTAGCGTCCCCGCGCTCAGCAAAGTCCAGTGCGGTTCTTAGGTTATCAAGGTCGGGCAGGTATCGTTCTAGTAACGCATCGCGGGTCTTTAGCCAGCCTTCAGTGCGGCCATGATCGAACCACTGTGCCATAGTTCGGCAATGCCGAGCTCTTATCGATTCAAGCTCCCCTGCGTCTGCGAGCTTCTCCATCGCAAACGCCCGCACGCTTTCCAAGAAGTAGTAGCGCGGCGGTTGCACCCCTTCGACCATCAGCATCGACTTATCCACTAGAGCACTGACTTGCTCCAAAACGGACCATTCGTCGATGCAGTCATCACTCAGTGTTGCCTGAGCCAGCCCGATCGACAAGCCTCCCGAAAAGACGCTCAGGCGTCGAAAGGTGCACTGTTCGTCAGACGTCAAGAGGCCGTGGCTCCAGACCAGCGTCTCGCGTAAAGTCTGATGGCGCTTCAAAGCAGTTCTCGCGCCGCCGGTCAGAATCCGGAAACGCTGATCAAGGCGGTCGCAAACCCCGGAAACGCCAAGCAGCGGAATCCGTGCGGCAGCAAGTTCGATCGCTAGGGGTAGGCCATCCAATCGACGACAGATCTTCACGACATCTTGGATGCTTCGTTCATCTACCGTGAACGTCGGTTGCAGGGCTTGGACGCGAGCGGCCAGCATTGCGACAGCGCCAGCGCCCTGGGCCTCGCGCAGGACAGTTGATGAAGGAACGGCCAAGGGCCTAGCTCGATAGACGTGCTCTTCCGAAAACCTAAGTGCCTCCTGGCTCGTCGCGATCAGGCGCACTTGTTGCGTGCGCTGGAGGATCGCCGCAACGAAAGCGCATGCTGCGCCGATGAGATGTTCGCAGTTGTCAAGCACGAGCAACAAGGCCCGGCCCAGCAAGGCATCAAGCACTTCCTCATGCGCGCTCTTTTTGCCTAGAAGTTTGATTCCAAGAGCCTGCGAAACAGCGACGGGTATTAACTCTCCGTCTGTAAGAGCCGCCAATTCAGTCATCCAAACGCCGTCGTGGAACTCGCGTGTTTTCGCATGTGCAACGGCTTGCGCCAGCTTGGTCTTGCCTATTCCTCCAGCTCCAACAATGGTCACAGCCCGGTGGCGATCCACGAGGGCGCTGAGTTCCTCTAGCTCCGACGCTCGCCCGTACAGCG
>JANONH010000364.1:0-29602 GCA_031420735.1 Methylibium sp. | reverse complement strand
GCCGTCGGTGGCTTCGATGGAGCGCACCACGGTGGCGAAGCGAAACTCGGCACCGTTGCGCTCGGCTGCTTCGCGCAGCTGGTGCGTGAACTGCCTGCAATTGCCCACGCCGTCGGCAGCGTAGTAGATGCCCGAGGCGATGTTCTGGTCGCGGTTGAGCCCCGGTTCGACCGCATGGCAGCCGGCGGCGTCGAGCTCCGTGGCGTTGCCGCCGCAGCCACGCGCCATTTCGAGCCCGAACCGCGCCTGGGCCACGTCGTCGCCGTCGCGAAGCAGCAAGAGCACGCCACTCGCGCGCTCGAACTCGAGCCCGTGCCGAGCGCTGAGCACTTCGAGTCGCTCGCTGCTGTAGCGCCCGAGCCGGTGCACTTCATTGAACAAGGCGCGTGCGGCTTGCGCATCGCAGGTCTTCCACAGGCGCCAGAGCCAGCGCCAGTGCGCCGGGTCGAACGACGGCCCGGCGCGCAGCGGGCCCTTGCCGCCGACGAGCGCGCGCAGCAGCGACTTGCGCATGCCGGGCTGCGCGAGCGGCGCTATGTGCCCCGCGACCATCGTGCCCGCGTGGGCGAAGCTCGCTTCGGCGGCCACGCTGCTGTGGCGTTCGAGCACCACCACCTCATGACCGTCGGCCGCGAGTTCGTAGGCGGTGGTGACGCCAACGATGCCCGCGCCGATGACGGCGATCTTCATGCGTCGATGACCCCGAATGCGCGCGCTGCGACGTGCTGTCGGGTCGGGTCATCAATCATCAGCGTGATAAACTCTCGCGGTTTTTCGGGCAATGCAACTCTTGAGGCGCATTGGGCGGCAACTTCGGTTGCCAAGCCCGGTCTTTGCAGGCCGTGGCACCTCCGACAAGACGTTTAGCCAATCCGCGAATCCGGCCGCCAAAAGGTGTTGCATGCCCATGCAATTCTGGCTGGATTCTAGACACAACCTTTGGAGTCGACGATGTCCACCACCATGCGCGAAATGCTCGAAGCCGGCGTCCATTTCGGACACCAGACGAGATTCTGGAACCCCAAGATGGCGCCGTTCATCTTTGGCCATCGCAACAAAATCCACATCATCAATCTCGAGAAGACGCTGCCGCTCTTCGACAGCGCGATGAAGTTCACCCGCACCTTGGCCGCCAAGCGCGGCAGCGTGCTCATGGTGGGCACCAAGCGCCAGGCGCGCGACGTGGTGGCCCTCGAAGCCAAGCGCTGCGGCATGCCCTACGTCGATCAGCGCTGGCTGGGCGGCATGCTCACTAACTTCAAGACGGTCAAGGGCTCGATCAAGAAGTTGAAGGAAATGCTGGCGCAGCGCGAAGCCGGCCTCGAGGCCATGAGCAAGAAGGAAGGCCTGCTGTTCGAGCGCGAAATCGCCAAGCTCGAAAAAGACATCGGCGGCATCCAGGACATGAGCGCCTTGCCCGACGCGCTGTTCGTCATCGACGTGGGCTACCACAAGATCGCCATCGCCGAGGCGCAAAAGCTCGGCATCCCGGTGATCGGCGTGGTCGACTCCAACCACTCGCCCGAGGGCATCGACTACGTGATCCCCGGCAACGACGATTCCGCCAAGGCGGTGGCGCTCTATGCCCACTCCGTGGCCGAGGCGGTGCTCGAAGGCAAGGCAAACGCCGTCACCGACGTGGTGCAGGCCGCCCAGAGCAGCGACGAATTCGTGGAAGTCAACGACCCCGCCTGAGCGCAACTCGGCGCGCCCCTGGCGCATCCGGCAAGGGGCTGTCAAGCCCCTTTTTTCCAATCTATTCCAGTCTTTCTCGAACGGAAAACGCAATGTCCGCAATCACCGCCAGCAGGGTCGCAGAACTGCGCGCCAAGACCGACGCCCCGATGATGGAGTGCAAGCGGGCCTTGACCGAAGCCGCAGGCGACATGGACAAGGCCGAAGAGTTGCTGCGCGTGAAGCTCGGCAGCAAAGCCAGCAAGGCCGCGTCGCGCGTGACCGCCGAAGGCATCGTCGCGGCCTACATCGATGAAGCCGGTGACATGCAGCAGGGCGCCCTCATCGAGCTGAACTGCGAAACCGACTTCGTCTCGAAGAACGACGATTTCCTCGCCTTCGGCCGTGCGCTGGCTCGGTTGGTCGCCAACGAGGCGCCCGCCGACGTGGCGGCGCTCTCGGCGCTCATGATCGAGGGCGTGACGGTCGAGGCGCGTCGCGCGGCCCTCATCGGCAAGATCGGCGAAAACGTGAGCATTCGCCGCTTCAAGCGCTTCGCAGGCGATGCCCTGCTCGCGAGCTATCTGCACGGCACCCGCATCGGCGTGATGGTCCAGTACCACGGCGACGGCGTCGCCGCCAAGGACGTGGCCATGCATGTGGCGGCCATGAAGCCGGTGTCGCTCTCTTCCGACCAAGTGCCCGAGGACTTGATCGAAAAGGAGCGCAACGTCGCGGCTGGCAAGGCCGCCGAAGACGCCAAAGTGGCCGAAGCCGCCGGCAAGCCAGTGCAATCGGCCGACATCGTGGCCCGCCGCATCGAAGGCTCGGTGCAGAAGTTCTTGAAGGAGGTGTCGCTGTACAACCAGAGCTTCGTCAAGAACGACAAACAGACGGTCAAGCAGATGCTCGACGCCAGCAAGACGAGGCTCGAGGGCTTCACCATGTACGTGGTGGGCGAAGGGATCGAGAAGAAGACCGACGACTTCGCCGCCGAGGTGGCCGCTCAGATCGCCGCTGCGAAGGGTAAGTAGCGGCAAGGCGTTGCGACCCGACGCGCCATGGGCTTCCTCTAAACTGCGACCCACCCTGTGAAGGAGACCTCCGAATGCCGGCGTACAAACGCATCCTGCTGAAGCTCTCGGGCGAAGCGCTCATGGGAGAAGACGCCTACGGCATCAACCGGGCGACCATCGTGCGCATGGTGCGCGAGATCCAAGGGGTCACCCGGCTCGGCTGCGAGGTCGCCGTGGTCATCGGTGGCGGCAATATTTTTCGCGGCGTTGCGGGGGGCGCGGTCGGCATGGACCGCGCGACCGCCGACTACATGGGCATGCTTGCGACCGTGATGAACTCGCTGGCGTTGGCCGACACCATGCGCCAGGAGGGCATGACCGCGCGCGTCATGTCGGCCATCAGCATCGAGCAGGTCGTCGAGCCTTATGTCAGGCCCAAGGCCCTGCAATACCTCGAGGAGGGCAAGGTCGTCATCTTCGCGGCCGGCACGGGCAACCCGTTCTTCACCACCGACACCGCCGCGGCGCTGCGCGGCGCCGAGATCGGCGCAGAGATCGTCCTCAAGGCCACCAAGGTGGACGGCGTCTACAGCGCCGACCCGAAAAAAGACCCCGCGGCAACGCGCTACACGAACATCAGCTTCGACGAGGCGATCAGCAAGAAGCTGCAGGTGCTCGACGCCACGGCCTTTGCGCTGTGTCGCGACCAGAAGCTGCCGATCCGGGTGTTTTCGATCTTCAAACCCGGCGCGCTCAAGCGGGTGGTGATGGGCGAGGACGAAGGCACGCTGGTCCACGTCTGAGCGTGGCGCGCGCCTGCGTGTCCCATTCGACCGTACCCCCCAGGAAACCGTCATGAGCATCGCCGACATCAAGCAAAACCTCGAGCAGAAGACCGCTCGCTCCATCGAGTCCTTCAAGAGCAACCTGCAGAAAATCCGCACCGGCCGGGCTCACCCGGGCATTCTCGACCAGGTGCAGGTGGAGTATTACGGCCAGATGGTCCCGGTCAGCCAGGTCGCCAATGTGTCGCTGCTCGATGCCCGCACCATCAGCGTGCAACCGTGGGAGAAGGGCATGGCGTCGAAGATCGAGAAGGCGATTCGCGAGTCCGATCTCGGGCTCAACCCGGCGTCGCTCGGCGATTTGCTGCGCGTGCCGATGCCGGCCCTGACGGAAGAGCGCCGCAAGGACCTCACCAAGGTGGTTCGCAACGAAGGCGAAGACGCCCGCGTGGCCGTGCGCGCCATTCGCCGCGAGGCCAACGACCAGGTCAAGCGCCTGCTCAAAGACAAGCTCATCGGCGAAGACGACGAGCGCCGCACACAGGACGAAGTGCAAAAGCTCGTCGACCGCACCATCGCCGAGATCGACCGACTCGTGCACGCCAAGGAAGCCGAGATCCTGGCTGTTTGAGGCCGCCTACCGGCTTCGTTTCCCCAAGCACTGCGCGATTCGAATCGAAACCATGCCCGAGGTCGCCCCGAACCCGCGCCACGTGGCCATCGTGATGGATGGCAATGGCCGCTGGGCCAACAAGCGCTACATGCCGCGCTTCATGGGGCACAAGCAGGGCGTGGACGCCCTAGTGCGCACCGTGAAGGCCTGTGCCGACCGCGGCATCGAGTTCGTGACGGTGTTCGCCTTCTCGAGCGAGAACTGGAAGCGGCCGCAAGAGGAGGTCTCGGGCCTGATGGCTCTCGTGCTCGTGGCCGTCTCCAAGTACCTTGGCAAGCTCGACAACGAAGGCGTGCGCATCCGCATCGTCGGCGACCGGCAGGCCGTCTCCGAGAAAGTGCGCGACGCCTGGCTTGAAGCCGAACAACGCACCGCGCACAACTCGCGCATCACGCTGTCGGTCGCCTTCAACTACGGCGGCCGATGGGATGTCCTGCAGGCGTGCCGCCGCGCCATTGCCGATGGCCTCGCTGCCGAGCAATTGACGGAAGAGCGGCTCTCCAACTACATGGCGCTGGCGCACGCGCCCGACCCAGAGCTCTTTATCCGTACGGGGGGGGAAGTGCGCATCTCGAATTTCCTGCTCTGGCAAGTGGCCTACTCCGAGCTGCATTTCACCGACTGTTTGTGGCCCGACTTCGACGAGGCCGAGCTCGATGCGGCCCTGGCAACCTACCGCACGCGCGATCGGCGCTTCGGGGGCGTCAAGCCGGCGTCCGCAGTGGCCGTGCCGGCGGCTTGAGAACACGCCCCGATGCTCAAGCAACGCATCATCACCGCCGCCTGCATGCTGGCGGTGTTGCTGCCGGCACTGTTCGCCGAGCCGGTGTGGCCGTTCGCGCTGCTCTCGCTGCTGCTGATCGGGGCGGCGGCCTGGGAATGGGGCCGGCTCAACGGCTTGCCTGGCACGGCATCGCTCGCATTGGGCGCACTCATGACCACTGCGGGCGTCGCCATGCTCGCCCACGCCGCGCCCGCAATCCACGTCGTCCCCGTTGCGTTGTGGTGGTCGGCGGCGCTGGCCTGGTCGGTCGGCGGTGCACTTGCGCTGCGTCTGGGCGTCGTGCGCTGGTCGCTGCTCCCGCAGTGGTTGCGGCTGCTGCTCGGGGTCGTGCTGCTCGGCGTGGCCTGGCAGGCACTCGCGCAGGCCAGGGCCATTGGCGTCAATTTCTTGCTGTCGGTGCTGGCGCTCGTGTGGGCGGCCGACATCGCCGCGTACTTTGGCGGCCGAGCTCTCGGGCGGCGCAAACTGGCCCCGAGCATCAGCCCGGGCAAGAGTTGGGAAGGCGTATGGAGCGGCATGCTCGGCGTGTCGATCCTGGCGCTGGGCTGGATCGCCTTCGACCGCCTCACCCTGCAAGGCGTGCCCAGCCTCTACAGCATGTTGCTCGCGCGACTCGGCGCAGTGGCCATGGCGGCGGCTCTGGTGATGCTCGTGGCGCTCTGCGTGGTGGGCGATCTGTTCGAATCGCTCGTCAAGCGCAGCGCTGGCGCCAAAGATTCGAGCGGCTTGTTGCCCGGCCACGGCGGTGTGCTCGACCGGATCGATGCCTTGCTGCCGGTGTTCCCGCTTGCGCTCGCCCTGTATTTGCTTTGAAGGTTCATGCCGATGATTAAGCAGCGCGTCTGCGTGCTCGGATCGACCGGCTCGATCGGGGTCAGCACGCTCGACGTGATTGCTCGGCATCCCGCGCGCTTCGAGGTGTTCGCGCTGTGCGCCCAGCGCCGCGCCGAAGACTTGCTGGAGCAATGCCGCCGGTTCTCGCCGCGCTTTGCCGTGCTCACCGATGCCGACGCCGCCGCGCGCTTGCGTGGCAGTCTCGAGGGCAGCGCGACGACCGTGCTGGAGGGGCCCTTGGCCTTGACCGAGATGGCCGCCCACCCCGATGTCGATCTGGTCATGGCGGCCATCGTCGGAGCGGCGGGCCTGGCGCCGTGCCTGGCCGCCGCCCGTGCCGGCAAGCGCCTGCTGCTGGCCAACAAGGAGGCGCTGGTGGTGGGGGGCGCCCTGTTCATGCAGGCCGCCAAAGCCGGTGGTGCCAGCGTGGTGCCGATCGACAGCGAGCATTCGGCCATTTTTCAGTGCCTGCCCGAAGACCCGGCGCGCTGGGCGAACTTCATCGATCGCATCGTCCTCACCGCGTCGGGCGGGCCATTTCGCAGCCGCGCGCCCCAAACGCTTTGCGACGTGACGCCCGACGAGGCCTGCGCGCACCCCAATTGGGTCATGGGCCGCAAGATCTCGGTCGACTCCGCCACGATGATGAACAAGGCCCTCGAGGTGATCGAGGCGCGTTGGTTGTTCGACCTCGTGCCCGAGCAAATCGAGGTGGTGATCCATCCGCAAAGCATCATCCACTCGATGGTCGTCTGCCGCGACCATTCGGTGCTGGCGCAACTCGGCACGCCCGACATGCGCGTGCCCATCGCCTACGGCTTGGCCTGGCCCGAGCGCATCGAGTGCGGCGCCGAGCGACTTTCGTTTCCCACCCTTGGCGCCCTCAGCTTCGAGCCGGTCGATGCGGCCCGTTTTCCGGGCCTGCAGCTCGCCTGGGAGGCGCTGCGCGGTCCCGAGGGCAGTGCCGCGGTGCTCAACGCGGCCAATGAAGTGGCGGTGGCCGCTTTCCTGGCGGGAACGATCCGCTTCGACCGGATTCACAGCGTCAATGCGCACACGGTCGAGCGCATGCGCCTGGAACGGGCCGACGCCCGCTCGCTCGAGGCGCTCATGGCCATCGACCACGAAGCGCGCGGCCTGGCCTCGGCACGCGTACGGAGCCTCTCATGACGACCCTGCTCGCCTTTTTGTTCACGCTGGCGCTGCTCATCGTGGTCCATGAGTACGGGCACTACCGCGTGGCGGTCGCCTGTGGCGTCAAGGTGCTGCGCTTTTCGGTCGGCTTCGGCCGCGTGATCTGGCGCCGCCAGCGCGGCGAAACCGAGTTCGTGCTCTCGGCGCTGCCACTGGGCGGCTACGTGAAGATGCTCGACGAGCGCGAGGGCGAGGTCGAGCCAGCCGAGCGTGCGCGCGCCTTCAACAACCGCCCGCTTTGGCAGCGCTCGGCCATCGTGGCGGCCGGCCCGGCGGCGAACCTGCTGTTGGCGGTGCTGCTTTACGCCGCTTCGCACTGGGTCGGTGTGGAAGAACTCAAAGCCCTGCTCGGTGCCCCGGTTGCGGCCAGCGTGGCCGAGCGGGCCGGTCTCGCCCCCGGCGACTGGGTGCAGGCGATCGTGGCCGAGGACGGCCAGTTGGAGCCGATACGCTCGCTCAACGACCTGCGCTGGCGACTCACCGAAGCCGCGCTCGGCGGGGCGAACCTCACCCTGCGCGTCAGCGATGCCCAGGGCCGCGGCGCACGCGATGTCCGCCTGCCGCTCGAAGGCTTGGACACCCGCACCGTGGACGCCGAATTCATGCGCCGCATCGGCTTGCCCGGGCCCTACAGCGAGCCGGTGCTGGGCAGTGTGGTGCCGGGTGGCCCGGCCGACCGCGCCGGCCTGCGCGAAGGCGACCGCGTGCTCGAAGTCGACGGCGTGACCGTGGTCGACGGGACCCGGCTGCGCGAGGCCATTCGCGCCACGCTGCGCGGCACCGAGGCACAGACCATGAACTGGGTCGTGCAGCGCAACGGGGCGCGCGTCACGCTTGCCGTGACGCCGGTGGTGAGCGCCGTGCGCGGCGAGAGCACGGCGCGCATCGAAGCCTTTGTCGGGCGCCCGCCGGCCACGGTGTTGGTGCGCTATGGGCCCCTCGAGGGCTTCACGCATGCGCTCGAGCGCACCTGGGATATCTCCGTACTCAGCCTGCAGATGCTCGGCAAGATGGTCATCGGCGAAGCCTCGCTCAAGAACCTGAGCGGCCCGCTCACGATCGCCGACTACGCCGGACAGACGGCCGAACTCGGCCTGGCCCACTACCTGGGTTTCCTTGCGCTCGTGAGCGTGAGCCTGGGCATCCTCAACCTGCTGCCATTGCCGATGCTCGACGGTGGACACCTCATGTATCATCTTTTTGAAGCAGTGACGGGGCGGCCGGTCTCGGACGTGTGGCTCGATCGGCTGCAACGTGGAGGGCTGGCCATCATGCTCGTCATGATGTCGCTCGCCCTTTACAACGATGTGGCCCGCTTGATGGGCCTCCACTGACCGCATGTCCTTCCTCAGAGCGTCTCTCTTCGCGGCTCGCCCGCACCCATTGCATTCGTCGCCGCGCACTGCCCGCCCGTCGTTTCGCCATTCGGTCCTCGCCGCCGCCTTGGCGACGGCGCTGCATGCAGCGCCGGTGTGGGCGGTCGACCCCTTCACGCTCAAGGACATCCGCGTCGAGGGCCTGCAGCGTGCCGATGCCGGCACCATCTTCGGGGCCTTGCCGTTTCGCATCGGCGACACCTACACCGACGAGAAGGGCGCGGCGGCGCTGCGTGCCCTGTTCGCCACCGGCCTCTTCAAGGACGTGCGGCTCGAGGTCGATGGCGACGTGGTGGTGGTCGTGGTCGAAGAGCGCCCCATCATCCAGACAGTTGAATTCGTCGGCCTGAAAGAGTTCGACAAAGACGCGCTCGGCAAGTCGCTCAAGGACGTCGGCATTGGCCAGGGCCTGCCCTTCGACCGGGCCTTGGCCGACCGCGCCGAGCAGGAGCTCAAGCGCCAGTACCTCACGCGCAGTCTCTATGGCGCGGAGGTGGTGACGACCATCACGCCGGTGGAGCGCAACCGCGTCAACGTCACCTTCACCGTGACCGAGGGCGACGTCGCGACCATCGGCGAAATACGCATCAACGGCAGCACGGTGTTCTCGGAAGGCACCTTGCTCGGCCAGTTCGAACTCACCACCAGTGGCTGGCTTACCTGGTACACCAAGACCGACCGCTACTCGCGCACCAAGCTCAACGCCGACCTCGAAACGCTGCGCGCCTACTACCTGAACCGTGGCTACCTCGAGTTCAATATCGACTCCACCCAGGTCGCTATTTCGCCCGACAAGCAGCGCATTTCGATCAATGTCAATGTCACCGAAGGCCAAGCCTACACGGTGACCGCAGTGAAGCTCGAGGGCGACTACCTCGGCAAGGAAGACGAGTTCAAGTCCCTGGTCCAGATCAAACCCGGCGAGGCCTACCGAGCCGAGACCGTGGCCGAGACCACGCGTCGCTTCACCGAGTTCTACGGCAACTTTGGCTACGCCTTCGCGCGCGTGGAGCCACGCACCGACATCGACCGCGCCACCGGTCGCGTGGAGATCGTGCTGGTGGGCGAGCCCAGCCGCCGCGTCTACGTGCGCCGCGTCAACGTGGCGGGCAATTCCCGCACGCGCGACGAAGTGGTGCGCCGCGAATTCCGGCAATTCGAATCGTCGTGGTACGACGGGCGGCGCATCAAGCTGTCGCGCGACCGAGTCGACCGCCTGGGCTACTTCAGCGAGGTCAACGTCGACACCGCCGAAGTGCCGGGTGCACTCGACCAGGTCGACATCACTGCCGAAGTCAAAGAAAAGCCCACCGGCAACCTGCAGCTCGGCGCGGGCTTCTCGAGCGCCGACAAGTTGTCGCTTAGCTTTGGCATCCGGCAGGACAACATCTTCGGTAGCGGCAATTATCTCGGCCTGGATATCAACACCAGTCGCTTCAACCGCAACCTCGTGGTGAGCACGGTCGACCCCTACTTCACCGTCGACGGCGTGTCGCGGGCGATCGATGTTTTCTACCGCACCACCAAGCCGATCAACAGCCAGGGCGAGGAATACACCTTGGTCACGCCCGGCATGGCAGTGCGATTTGGCGTGCCGTTCTCCGAGTTCGACACCGTGTTCTTCGGCATCGGCTGGGAGCGCACCGAAATCCGTGCCGGCGCGTCGATTCCCAACAACTACTTTCTCTACCGCCAGGCCTTCGGCAGCAGCAGCGACAGCTTGCCCCTCACGGTGGGCTGGCAGCGCGACGGGCGCGACAGCGCCTTGGTGCCCAGCAACGGGCGCTACCAGCGACTCTCCGGCGAATGGGGCGCGGCCCTGGACACCCGTTACCTGCGTGCCAATTACCAGTTCCAACAATGGATTCCGCTGTCCAAGCGCTTCACGCTCGGCCTCAACGCCGAGGTCGGTTACGGCAAAGGCTTGAGTGGGAAGCCCTATCCCATCTTCAAGAATTTCTACGGCGGCGGCTTGGGCTCGGTGCGCGGCTTCGACCAGGGCTCGCTCGGCCAGGTCGACGTGACGGGCGCCTACATCGGCGGCAACCGGCGCCTCAACCTCAATGCCGAGTTTTACGTGCCGGTGCCGGGCTCCGGTAACGACCGCACCCTGCGGCTGTTCGGCTACCTCGACGCCGGCAATGTGTGGGGGGCCGACGAGAAGCTCAGCTTGACCGACCTGCGCTCGGCCGCGGGGCTCGGTCTGAGTTGGATCTCGCCGGTGGGGCCGCTCAAACTAAGCTACGGATCGCCTCTGCGTAAATTTTCGCAGGATAGAATTCAGCGCTTCCAATTCCAGATCGGGACTGCGTTCTGATGAAGAATTTTTTCGTGCGATCGATGCTCGTCGCGGCCACGTTCGCAGCCTGCTCGAGTGCGGCCCAGGCTCAAGAACTCAAAATTGGCTACGTCAACAGCGAGCGCGTGCTGCGCGACGCCGCGCCCGCCAAAGCTGCGCAGGCCAAGCTGGAAGTGGAGTTCTCCAAGCGCGAGAAGGAACTTGCCGACACCGCCGCACGCGTCAAGACCGCCTCCGACCGCCTTGAGAAAGACGCCCCCACCTTGGCCGAAGCCGAGCGCGGCCGCCGGCAGCGCGAGCTGGTCGAGCAAGACCGCGAGTTTCAGCGCAAGCGCCGCGAGTTCCAGGAAGACCTCAACCAGCGCAAGAACGAAGAACTCTCGGGTGTGGTGGAGCGGGCCAACCGCGTCATCAAGCAGATCTTCGAAACCGAAAAATACGACGTCATCCTCCAGGAGGCGGTGTTCGCCGGCCCGCGTGTCGACATCACCGACAAGGTGATCAAGGCGCTCAACAGCGCCAAGTGACATGAGCGCACCGCGAGCCCGGCGCCTGCGGCATTCGGGGCGTTCGGTGGCACGGGTGGCGCAGTGAAAGACCACGCGGTCGCTTTGGGCGACATCGTTGCGGCCCTCGGCGGCGAACTGGTCGGCGGCCTAGCCGGCACGCAAGAGGTTTTGCGAATCGGTCCGCTCGCCGACGCGAGCGGCTCCACGCTTTCTTTCTTGGCCAACCCGCGCTACCGCAGCCAGCTCGACAGCACGGCCGCGGGCTGCGTGATCGTCGCACCGGCCATGCGCGAAGCGGCCACCGCGCGCGGTGCGGCCATCGTCACGCCCGATCCCTACCTCTATTTCGCGCGGCTCACGCAGTGGTGGGCCGCCCGCACACGGCCTGCGCCACCGGTGGGCGTGCACCCGAGCGCAGTGGTCGACCCGAGTGTGCAGTTGGGCGCGGGCGTGAGCGTCGGTGCGCTGGCAGTGATCGAAGCGGGCGCGCAGATCGGCGCGGGCGCGCAGATCGGCGCACAGTGCTTCGTTGGCCGCGAAGCCGTGGTCGGCGAGGGCAGCCGCTTGCACCCGCGCGTGAGCTTCGGTTTTGGTTGCAGCATCGGGGCACGCGGCATCGTCCACAGCGGTGCGGTGATCGGCGCCGACGGCTTTGGCTTTGCGCCCTCGCCCGAACACGGCTACGTGAAGATCGAGCAGCTCGGCGCGGTTCGCATCGGCTGCGACGTCGAGATCGGTGCCAACACCTGCATCGACCGAGGCGCGCTCGGCGACACGGTGCTCGAAGACGGCGTGAAGCTCGACAACCTGATTCAGATCGCCCACAACGTGCGCATCGGGCGCCACACCGCCATGGCCGGTTGCTCCGCCGTGGCGGGCAGCACACGCATCGGCGAGCGCTGCACCATCGGCGGGGGCGCGGGCATCCTCGGTCACCTCACGATCGCCGATGACGTGCACGTCTCGGCGCAGAGCACAGTGAGCCGCTCGATCGCCAGGCCGGGCACCTACACCGGCTTCTTTCCGCTCGACGACAATCGCGCCTGGGAGAAGAACGCAGCCACCCTGCGTCAGCTCCATGCCTTGCGCGAGCGGGTGAGGGCGCTCGAGCGCAGCGCGAGCCCGGCACGAACGACCGACGAATTACAACCCGGGCCCACCGGGGCCGAGACGACACCATGATGGACATCCACCGGATCCTCGAAAAACTACCGCACCGCTACCCGATCCTGCTGGTGGACCGCGTGCTGGAGATCGAGCCCGGCAAGCGCATCAAGGCCTTGAAAAACGTCTCCATTAACGAGCCTTATTTCGTCGGCCATTTTCCGCAGCGCCCGGTGATGCCTGGCGTTTTGATGCTCGAGGCGCTGGCGCAGGCGGCCGCGCTGCTGAGCTTTTCGGACGGCCTGCGAGCCAGCGACAAGGACTCGGTGATCTACTTCGCCGGCATCGACGGCGCGCGTTTCAAGCGCCCGGTCGAGCCGGGCGACCAACTCATCCTCGAAGTCGAGATCGACCGCATCCGCTCGGGCATCCACAAGTTCCGCGCCCGGGCCATGGTCGGCACGGAGCTGGCCTGCCAGGCACAGCTCATGTGCACGATGCGCAGCATCGCCTGAGTCGGCTGCGTGAGCCGATGAGCGGGCCGCCGATCCACCCGACTGCCGTGATCGACGCCGGCGCGCGGCTGGCGCCGGGAGTGCAGGTCGGCCCCTACGCCGTGATCGGGCCGCAGGTGACGATCGGCGAGAACACCACCGTCGGCGCCCATTGCGTGATCGAAGGCCGCACCAGCATCGGCCGCGACAACCACATCTGGCAGTTCTGCTCGATCGGCGGCGCGCCGCAAGACATGAAGTACCGCGGCGAGCCCACACGGCTCGAGATCGGCGAGCGCAACACCATCCGCGAGTTCTGCACCTTTAACTGCGGCACGGCGCAGGACGCGGGCGTCACCCGCGTGGGCAGCGACAACTGGGTCATGGCCTACGTGCACATCGCCCACGACGTGCAGCTGGGCAACCGCTGCATCCTCGCCAACAACGCCACGCTCGCCGGGCACGTGCAGGTCGGCGACTGGGTCATCGTCGGCGGGCTCACCGGCGTGCACCAGTTCGTGAAGATCGGCGCGCATGCGATGGCCGGTTTCCAGACCGCGCTCTCGCAGGATGTGCCACCTTTCATGATGGTCGATGGCAACCCCGCCAAGGCGCACGGCTTTAACGTCGAGGGCCTGCGACGCCGCGGCTTTTCTGCCGAGCGCATTGCGCAGGTCAAGCAGATGCACCGCCTGCTCTACCGCAAGGGCCTCACTTTGGATCAGTCGCGCGCGGAGATCGCCGCCCTCGGTGCGGCGGTCGCGCCGGCAGACAGCGAGCTGGCAGGCGACGTGCGGCTCATGCTTGATTTTCTGGCGGCTTCCGCGCGCGGCATCGTCCGTTGAAGGTGACGATGTCCACGCCCCTGCGGTGCTGCCCCCCACGGGGGCGCCCAGCCCTCTTGGGGCGGCCCGGCGAAGGCTGAGGCATGCACCTGGGCATGGTGGCGGGCGAAGCGTCGGGCGATCTGCTCGCGGCTTTGTTGATGGGTGGGCTCAAAGCGCGTTGGCCGAGTCTGCACGCGGTGGGTATCGGCGGGCCCGACATGACCGCACAAGGATTCGAGGCCTGGTGGCCGAGTGATCGGCTCGCGGTGCATGGCTACAGCGAGGCGCTGAAGGTGTATGCACCTTTGGTGGCGCTGCGCCGCCGGCTCGGCGACCGCTTGCTGGCCGAGCGGCCCGCGGCCTTCGTTGGCATCGATG
Source organism: Methylibium sp. (assembly GCA_031420735.1). Lineage (GTDB taxonomy): Bacteria > Pseudomonadota > Gammaproteobacteria > Burkholderiales > Burkholderiaceae_C > Methylibium. The sequence continues at coordinate 15,655 of JANONH010000364.1, read as the reverse complement.
CGCCCGATTTCAACCTCGGCCTCGAGGCTCGGCTCAAGGCGGCCGGCCTGAAGACAGTGCATTTCGTTTGCCCGTCGGTGTGGGCCTGGCGCGGTGGGCGCGTGAACAAGCTCGCCGAATCCGCCGACCATGTCTTGTGTTTGTTTCCCTTCGAGCCGCCGTTGTTGGCACGCGCAGGGGTGCGCGCCAGCTACGTGGGCCATCCGCTGGCCGACGCCATTGCGCTGGTGCCGCCGCGCGTCGCCGCGCGGGCGCAGCTGGGCCTGCATGAGCGCGACGTCGTCGTCGCCGTCCTGCCGGGCTCCAGGCGCGGCGAGATCGGGCACATCGCGCCGGCTTTCGTGCGCGCCGCGCAGCGCCTGTGCGCCGCGCGGCAAGACGTGCGTTGCGTGCTGCCCATTGCTCCCGGCTTGCGCCCGGCAATCGAGCTCATCGTCGCCGAGGCGGGGGCGCAGCAGGCCGTGCAGCTGGTCGATGGCCAGTCGCACGCCGTCATGGCTGCCAGCGATGTGGTGATGGTGGCCAGCGGCACCGCCGCGCTCGAAGCGGCGCTGTTCAAGCGGCCCATGGTCATCGGCTACCGGCTCGCCTGGCTGTCGTGGCAACTCATGCGCCGCATGCGCTACCAGCCCTGGGTGGGGCTGCCCAATATTCTCGCGTCCGAGTTCGTGGTGCCGGAGCTGCTGCAGGACGCCCTCACACCCGAAGCCCTCGCGCGCGAGGTGCTGCGGTGGCTCGATGACCGGCCTGCCGTCGAGCGCGTCGAGGCGCGCTTTCGAGAACTCCACTTGAGCCTCAGGCGCGACACCGCGCGGGCTGCCACCGATGCGATCGCACAAACCCTTGAAACTTGAATCGCTCGGCCCAGAGTGGGCCGCGCCCGGCCTGATCGCGGGCGTCGACGAAGCCGGGCGAGGCCCGCTTGCCGGGCCGGTGGTGGCTGCCGCGGTCATCCTCGACGAACGCCATCGGGTGCGCGGCCTGGCGGACTCCAAGCTCTTGAGCGCCGCCGCCCGCGAGCGGCTCTACGACGAAATCCGCGCCAAGGCCTTGTGCTGCAGCGTGGGTGAGGCGAGCGTCGAGGAGATCGACCGCCTCAACATCCTGCAGGCCACGCTGCTGGCGATGCAACGTGCGGTGCAAGGGCTGCGCTTGTTGCCGGCCCGCGTGCTGGTCGACGGCGACCGGCTGCCATCACTGTGCATGCCCGCCGTGGCGGTGATCGGCGGCGACGCCCGCGTCGCGGCGATCTCGGCGGCGTCGATCATCGCGAAGGTGCACCGCGATCGCCTGCTGCTGCAGCTCGATGCGCTGCACCCTCGCTACGGGTTCAAGGGCCACAAGGGCTATCCGACGCCTGAGCACCTCGCGGCCTTGCGCACGCACGGTGCTTGCATGGCGCACCGTCGCAGCTTTCGTCCGGTACGCGAAGCGCTGGAGCGTGTGTGCGCGAACGCGCCCGACGCCACATGAAAGCGCTCCGCGGCGCCGCCCGCAAGCCGTCTCGCGGCGGCCGCCTGGCGGGGCACTGCGCAGCGCCAAGGCGGCGGCAATGAGCGCGCCGCTCGTTATCGGCTCGCGTGAGAACGCACTGCCCGTGCGTCTGCGCCGACTGAGCACCGACAAAGGCGGCTACCGGCGGCTCGGCGAGCTCTGGCTCGAAGGCGAACACCTGTGCAGCGCCTGCCTGCGCAGCGGTCACGCGGTGCTGCAGGCCGTGTTCAGCGAAACGGCCTGGGCCGGGCCGCTGAGGTCGCTTGCCGAGGCGGCGCCGAAGGTGGCCGTGCTGAGCGATGCCGTGTTCGCCGGCATCAGCGACCTCGCCTCACCGGCTGGCCTGGGCTTCGTGGTGGCAGCGCCTGCGCCGCCGATCCTGCAAGCCGGTCGGGCCAGCCTGGTGCTTGACCGGCTGCAGGATCCGGGCAATGTGGGCAGCATTTTGCGCAGCGCCGCCGCGCTCGGCGTGCTGCAGGTGGTCGCCCTCGAGGGCACGGCCGGTCTGTGGTCGCAGAAGGTGCTGCGTGCCGCGATGGGCGCGCACTTTTCGCTGCGGCTGCTCGAAGGCGTTGGGGTCGACGCGCTCGACGCGCTGGCCCTGCCCTTGCTGGCCACCAGTTCGCATGCCGCGCGTTCGATCTTCGAGGGCACGCTTCCCAGCCCCTGTGCCTGGGTGTTCGGGCATGAAGGGCAGGGCATCGACAAAGCGGTGATGGCGCGCTGCGCGCAGCAGCTGCGTATTCCGCAGCCCGGCGGCGAGGAGTCGCTCAATGTCGCGGCTGCCGCGGCGATCTGTTGCTACGAGTCCTTGCGCCAGCGCCATGCCACCACGCCGTAGAGCGCGAGGTTCAACACCACGACGCCTGCGCCGAGCCACCATTGCAGCTCGCGCGTCAAGCCCAGGGGGTAGATCGCAGGCAGCAGATAGTGCTCGACGAAACCGCCGCTGTAGCCCGACGCGCCGGCCGCCGCGCGCAGCATGTTTTCGAGCGGCGTGAGAGGGCAGACCGCGCCGCTCAGCTCGACATAGGCGCCCCAGGCGCTGGCCGGCAGATGCGCCAGCGCCGCGGCCGGCCAGCGCAGGCACGACAAGCTGCCGAACACCACGAAAGCGATGAAAGCCGCATGCAGCAGCAGCACCGCGTCGGCGAGCAGGCCGGCCGTCATGGGCGCTTTGCGCGTGGCGGGCGCAGGGCATAGCGCGCCGGGTCGAGCGCGTCGCGCAGGTCCGCCTCGACGGGGCAGGGCGCGCCGCTCACCCAGGAGGCGAGCACCTGCCCGCCGAGCGCTGCCCAGCCGATGCCGCGCGAGCCGAGGCCAGAGAACACGTAGAGGCCGCCGTGGGCGTCGCGTAAGCGCGGCACCAGGCGCGGGCGGTCGGCGCGGCGCGCGTGGCCGAGCGCATTTAGGTCGACGAGCGCGCCGATCAGCGGCAGCCGGTCGGGTGTGACGGCACGCCAGGCGACGCGCCCCTGCCAGTCGAGCGCCGCCCAGTGCGCGGCGTCGCTCGCGCACAGTCGGCCGAGCTGGGCGAGGTTGTGGCGGTGGTCCTCGAGGCGCAGGCCGGCCTCGCCGTCGTCGGCGTGGCTGGTCGAGCCGAAATGGATGCGCGGCCCGCACGGCGGCGCGACAGAAAGCGCCACCGCGCTCGGCGGAACGCTGCGCAGTGCGCACTCTGCTGCGGGGTGACTTTCGCTTGCGGGCAGCAGATAACCTGCGCCTGCCACCGGCACGCGCGTGTGCGGAAGGCGGGCACCGCCGGTGGCATCGGGCCGGCTCGCCAGGCTGCTGATCTGGCCGCGCACCGCGCCGAGCGCGTCGAGCTGGCCGTCGCCAGCCAGCCGGCACGCGTCCAGCGCATTCGCCAGCACGACGACCGGCGCGCTCGCGAGCGTGCGGCCCTGTGCGTCCAGGGCGTGCCACCGGCCGCTCGCGTGCTGCAGCTGGGCGACCCGAACCGAGCCGAGCCAGCGGGCGTCCGAATCGGCGAGCATGGCATTGGCGTAGTCGCGCGGGGCAAGCCAACCGCCGCCCGGGAACCACCAGCCGCCGCTCGCCAACGCAATGCCCGTCATTGCGCAGGCGGCTTCTTGGGGCAACCAGTCGACGTAGCCGCGCGGCAGACGCTGCGCGGCCAGCGCATCGCGTGCAGCCCGATCGCCGAGCCGCGTTTCCAGGCGCAGCACGCCTTGGCATTGGCCGCGCACGCGCCCAGTGGCGATCCAGGGGGCGAGCAAGCGCTGGGTCTGGAGGGCCGAGGCGCGGTGCAAGCGGGCATGCGGGCCATCGTCGACGTTGAAGCTGCCGTGGAAGATACCGACTTCGTTGCCGGACGCCGCGCGTGCGGGTTCTGGCTCGCGGTCGAGCAAGGTGCTGCGCCAGCCCTGGGCGGCCAAGGCCCAGGCGGCCGCACAGCCTGCCAGGCCGGCGCCGATGACCAGCGCCTCGCGCGCCCCGTGGTGCCGGTGCAAAGCCCCGGGCGGCGCCGAGACCGCATGACGCGGGGCGAACTGCGCCACCGTGCAGTCGCCTGGCCGAGGCTCGCCGAACGCGGCGGCGCCAAGCTCGAAGCCGGCCGCCACCAAACCATCGTGCAATGCCGGTAACGCGCGCCTCGCCACGAAGGTGGCTCCACTCGCCGCCAGCCGCCCGAGGCTGCGCATGGCGGCGAACGGTGCGGGCGGCGCAAGCTCATCGCCACTTGCCGCCGGGGCGTGGAGGTAGAAGGCGTCGACGCTCGCGACCCACTGCCGCATCAGCGTTTCGGGCCGGCCAAACGCCAGCAGCAACTGCAGGCAGCCGTTCTCGAAGGCCAGGGTGTGCAGGTTGGGCGTGGCGAGCGGCCACTGCGCGACAAGTTGCAGGGCCAGCTCACTCAGCGGCGAGCCGGCATGGGCGTGCGCCAAGTCCGCGGCGCACAGAGGGTGCTGCTCGATCGACAGGAAAACCAGTCTTTCGCAGCGCTGGGGATCGCGCCGCCAAGCCTCCCATGTCGCCAGGAAGGCAGTGCCCAAGCCGAAGCCGCTCTCGCACACCACGAAGCGTTGGCGCAAGCGCCAACGCATTGGCAGGCTGCTGCCTTGCAGGAACACGCTGCGCGCGCGCTCCAGCTCGGTGGGCGCCGCGGCGGCCGCGTCGTCGTCGGTGCCCTCGGCCGCCACGCCTCGGGCCGCCAAGCCGCCCAGCGCGCAGGGCAGCGAGCCCGTCTCGATGGCTTCGGTCTTCATGCAGCGCGTGCCGCGAGCCAGTCGAGCAGCGGTTGGCGCACCGCGGCGAGGTCGCGATAAGCCAGCACCGCGTCGCTCATCGACGCCACTGCGGCGTGCAGCAAAGCGGCGCGCTCACGCGTGCAAATGGCCAGGGCCAGCGGCTCGAGCGCGACGTGGATGGTGAAGATCGCCTGACCCAGCGCCGCAAGCGGAATGAAGGTCTGGTGTTCGGTGCGCCAGTGCGCCAGGGCCGCCAGGGCCTCGGTCGTGCAGGCCAGCGGCCAGCGTCTGGCCGCTGGCCCGAGCGGGCCCGCATGCAAGCCCGCATGCAAGTGGGCATTCAGGTGCGCATTCAGGTGCGCATGCGGGCTGACGTTCCACACGAAGCGCTCCCAGCGCTCGCGGCGGCTCACCAACTGCACGAGGTGATCGGCTGCTTTGAGGAGCAGCGCGTTGTCGGCCACCGGCGCATGCACCTCGGCGAAGTTGCGACCGATTTTTTCCCGCGGCGACCAATGCGAGGGCAGGCACACCGCCATCCAGGCGATCGTGCCGCGTTTGGCGTCGATGATGGCCAAGTCTTCGGCGAACGACAGCGCCAGCAAGCCGGCGAGGCGCCAGTGCGCTGGCAGGGCCTCGAGGCAAGCCCCGATCGCAGGGTCAGCGTCGCAGCGCAAGGCGCAGGGTCGGTCTTCGCCGACCGACCAACCGATCTGTGGCGCATGCGCCGTCGCGCCGTCCCAGGCGAAGGCATCGGGCCATTCGCAAGCCGCCTGTGCGCACAAGGCCGCCAGCGCTGGCGCGGCATCGAAATCCGGCTGCACGAGCAGGGCTTCGCCCGGACACTGCGACAGCACCGCGAGCTTTTCGCGCGCGCTTTGCGTGCCTGGGCGCAGCGGAGTCAGTTGAAGCGTGCCGGCTCCGAGCCGGCGCAGCCCGGGCTGCATGCGAAAGGGCGCGCCGACGGCGGCGTCAAAGTCGAAGGGCATGGCCGATTTTGCGGGCCGAGGCGCCTGCTGCTCGGCGGCTGAACCCGCAGCCCCTGCCCGCAGGGCCTCGCCGCCCGACGCCGCGGCCGATGCCGATCAGAGGGTGTGAATTAATCCGGCGTGTCCGAGCGGGGCGCCAGATTGCGCCCAATCAAGGCGCAAAGCGCAGCCGTAGCTTGGGCTACGGCGAGCATTTGCAACGCCGAGTGGGCGCGATATGGCGACACGAGCGGGCATGACGGATTGGTTCACACCCTCTCAGACCCGTTTGCGGTACTCGTGGGTGCGGGTGTCGATCTCGATCTTGTCGCCCGTTTCCACGAATAGCGGCACCGCCACTTCGAAGCCGGTGGCGAGCTTGGCCGGCTTGAGCACCTTGCCCGAGGTGTCGCCCTTGACGGCCGGCTCGGTGTAGGTGATTTGGCGCACCAGCGAGGTGGCCAGTTCGACCGAGATGGCCTTGCCGTCGTAGAACACCACTTCAACGGGCATGCCGTCTTCGAGGTACTGCAGGGCGTCGCCCATGTTTTCGGACTCGACCTCGAACTGGTTGAAGTCGGCGTCCATGAAGGCATACATCGGGTCGGCGAAGTAGGAGTAGGTGCACTCCTTTTTCTCGAGCACGATCTGGTCCATCTTGTCGTCGGCCTTGAACACCAGCTCGGCGCCCGAACCGTTGAGCAGGTTCTTCATCTTCATGCGCACCGTGGCGGAGTTGCGCCCGCCGCGGCTGTATTCGGTCTTGAGCACGACCATCGGGTCCTTGCCTTGCATGATGACGTTGCCGGCGCGGATTTCCTGAGCAGTTTTCATCTTCTAGTCCTGAGTTGCGTAATGGGCCGCTCCAGGCCCCAGGTCTTGCGCTGCTCGTGGGCAAAGGCCTCAAACGCGCAAAGCCGGGGAGTTTAGCGTTTCGAGAGGGCGAAGCGGCAGAGCCGCACCGCGAGGTCACCGCCCTGGCAGGCGGCCGAGCGCAGCGCAGCGCTGCGCTCGCTGGCGTGCTGCGCCCAGGCAACCCGGTCCACGGTGGTGGTGGCGGTGTCCGTCATGCCATTGGCGCCGCGAAAGCGCAGTCGCAAGGCGCGCGCCAGTGCGGGCGCCGCGCCCTGCAGATAGAGGTCGAGAAAAGCCTCGAGCTTGGCCAGGTGCGCGCCGTCCTGCTGAACATAGAGCTGCCAGACGAAAGGGCGTGCCGCCCACAGCGCACGCACTGCCGAGTCTTCGCCACGCACATGGTTGAGATCGCAACTCCAAAGCAGGCGGTCGTGGTCGGCCTGGCTGAGCCAGGGCAAGAAATGCGCGGTGAGGTGCCGGCGCCGAACTCGTTGGCCCGGCGTGGCATGGCAGCTGAGCAGGGCGGCGGCCTGCTCGGCTGCCGCGCCGGGCGAGACAAGAAGCAAGGTCGGCTGTGTCTGCCACTGCAAAAGCCAAGCGGCCAGGGCCGGCTGCTCGTAGCCGAACAGGCTCACGCGCAGCGCCGGCCTTGCTGGCGAGATGCCGAGCGCTGCCAGCCAGGCATCGGCATCGAACGCGGCGCGCTCGGGGCCGAGTTCGTCTTCGCAAAGCAGACCGCCGCCCGTGGCGGTGAAGCCGGGGTAGAAAAACCATTTGACGAGGCCGCCGCCGGCACCGGCGCCGCGCGCCTGCGGCGACGCCAGACCATGGCAGCGCTCGGCATAAGCCTCGGCGCTCAGGTGCTCGAGGTTGATCCAGACCGGCGCGACGCGCCTCGCCGCCATGCGCTCTACAAACGCTTGCGGCGGCTCGCACCCAAAGGCTTCGATCACCACGTCGCCCGGCGCCTCGCTGGCCTCTGGCCCGCGCCACGGCAGTACCGACACGCCGGCTGCAGCGGCGGGCGCCATCCAGGCCAGCGCCTCTGCGTCGTCGCACCACAGGCGCACCCGGTGCCCAAGTGCGGCGAGGCGCTTGGACAGGCGCCAGCACACCCCGAGGTCGCCGTGGTTGTCGACGACGCGGCAGAAGACATCCCACCGCTGGGGCGGGTTCTCGGGCGGCTTCCCGGGCGGGTGTACCGGCTGCTGCAGGGTGTCGCGGTCGTGCATCGGCTGCGATTATCGAAGCCACAATTGCCGCATGAGCCAGGGTCCAGGGTCGGCATGCCGCACGCGCTTGCAGCGTCGCCTTCGTCCGACACGCCGGCGTCGTCACAATCGGAGCCGATGAACGAGCCGACCGCCCAAGCTGCCCAGGCCGCCTCGCTGCCGGGCGCAGAAGCGCCCGCGTCGCTGCCCGAGGCACTGCGCCAGCGCGTGCTCGAGGACGTGGCGGCGCTACCGGGTCTGCCGGGCGTCTACCGCTACTACGACGCCGAGGGCGCGCTGCTCTACGTCGGCAAGGCGCGCAATCTCAAGAAGCGCGTATCGACTTACTTCCAGAAAAGCGTTGCCGGCACCCGCACCGCCCACATGGTGGCCAAGGTGGCGCGCCTGGAGACGACCGTGGTGCGCTCGGAAGCCGAGGCGCTCCTGCTCGAAAACAACCTCATCAAGACGCAGCATCCCCGGTTCAATATTCTTTTTCGCGACGACAAGAGCTACCCCTACCTCAAGCTGGCTGCGCACGCCTACCCCCGCATGGCTTACTACCGCGGCGCGGTCGACAAGCGCCACCGCTATTTCGGCCCCTACCCGAGCGCCTGGGCGGTCAAGGAAACCATCCAGCTGCTGCAAAAGGTGTTTCGCCTGCGCACTTGCGAAGACACGGTGTTCAACCACCGCGCGCGTCCCTGCTTGCTCTACCAGATCAAGCGTTGCTCCGGCCCCTGCGTCGGCCTGATCGAGGCGGCCGATTACGCCAGCGACGTGGCCGATGCCGAGCGATTTTTGCGGGGCGACCCGCAAGAGGTCATGGAGCAGATGCAGGCCCGCATGCTCGCCCATGCCGAGGCGCTGGAGTACGAAAAAGCGGGCGAAATACGCAACCAGCTCGCCGCCTTGGCGCGCGTGCTGCACCGACAGTCGGTCGAGACCAACGCCGACAGCGCGTTCGACAAAGACGCCGACATCCTCGCTGCAGTGGTGCAGGGCGGTCGCGCCTGCGTCAACCTGGCCATGGTGCGCGGTGGCCGCCACCTGGGCGACCGGCCTTACTTCCCCACCCACGTGGAGGAGGCCAGTTCCTTGGCCGAGCTCGACGAGCCGCAGGCCGACAGCGCCGCGGCAGCCGCGCCCTTGCAGGCGCGGGTGGAAGCCAAGGTGCTCGAAGCCTTTATCGCGCAGCACTACCTCGACGACGGCGCACCGCCGCTGCTCGTGACCAGCCATGCGATCGACAAGGCTTTGCTCGCGGCGCTTAACCGGCACAGCGGTCCTCGGGTCACCGTCTTGCACCAGCCGCGCGACCAGCGCAAGGTCTGGCTCGAGATGGCTTGCCAGAACGCGCGCATCAAGCTTGCCCAGTTGCTGGGCGAAGAGGGCTCGCAGCGCGCGCGCGCGCGGTCCCTGGTCGACGCCCTGGATCTCGCACCCGACGAGCTCGACAAGTTTCGCGTCGAGTGTTTCGACATCAGCCACACGGCGGGCGAAGCCACGCAGGCGTCCTGCGTGGTGTTCGAGCAGCACAAGATGCAAGCGTCGCAGTACCGGCGCTACAACATCGAGGGCATCACGCCGGGCGACGATTACGCCGCCATGCGCCAGGTGCTGACGCGCCGCTACGCCAAGCTGGCCGAAGCGGCGGCCAACGGGCAGGCCCGGCTGCCCGATCTGGTGCTCGTCGACGGCGGCAAAGGCCAGGTCGCCGTGGCGCGCGAGGTGTTTCGTGAGCTGGGCCTGGACCTGGCGCTCATCGTCGGCGTCGAGAAGGGCGAAGGTCGCAAGGTGGGGCTCGAAGAACTGGTGTTTGCCGACGGGCGCGCGAAGCTGGCGCTCGGCCGGGATTCGGCCGCACTCATGCTGGTGGCCCAGATCCGCGACGAGGCGCACCGTTTCGCCATCACCGGCATGCGCGCACGGCGGGCCAGCGTGCGCACCGGCGGCAGCCGGCTCGAAGAAATCGCCGGCATCGGCCCGAAGAAACGCGCCCTGCTGCTGGCGCGCTTCGGCGGCGTGCGCGGGGTGGCCAATGCGAGCGTCGAAGACCTTCACGGCGTGGGAGGCATCTCGAAAGAACTGGCCGAGGAGATCTTCCGTGTCCTTCATTGACCCCGAACCGACGCCCGCCCGCATCCGCGGGGCGCGCTCTTCCCCAAGCGCACTGGCGCTGCGCTTGCTGGCTGCGGGGTGGCTGGCTCTCGTGGCCGGGTGCGGCGCGCCGCCCGCTGCGCCTTCGCCCGCCTCGCCCCCAGGGAGCCGAGCTGCCGCAACGCCGCCGTCGTCCGGGCCGACGGCGCCGAGTTCGGTGCGCCCCGCGCCGGCGTCTGCGCTGCTCGCCGCGCCGTCGGCCCCTGGTTCCCTGGCGCAGTTGCGCTCGCAAGCGGCGCTGCGCATCGTCGCGGCCAACCCTGGGCGCACCTACAGCGGCAAGGTGCCCGACGTGCTGCTGGCGATCCCCGTGCTCGAAGTCGAACTCAACGCCGACGGCAGCGTGCGCCGCATCGAAGTGCTGCGCCCGCCCCGCCAAGCGCTCGACACGGTGCAACTCGCCATCGACGCCGTCAAGCGCGCCGCGCCCTTCGGCGACGTCTCCCGCCTGCCGCGGCCGTGGAAGTTCACCGAGACCTTCTTGTTCGACGACGACCGCAAGTTCAAGCCGCGCAGCCTGGATTAGGGGCTCTGCGCGTGCGGCCCCCGCGGGCACAATGGCGCGATGTTCTTCAATCTCCCCACGTTGCTCACCTGGACGCGCATCCTCGCCATCCCGCTCATCGTCGGCGTGTTCTACCTGGACATGCAGGCATCGCTGCAGAACCTCATCGCCACCGTGCTGTTCGTGCTCATCGCGCTCACCGACTGGGCCGACGGCTACCTGGCCCGGCGCCTCAACCAGACCTCGTCGTTCGGCGCTTTTCTCGACCCGGTGGCCGACAAGATCCTGGTCTGCGCCGCCCTGCTCGTGCTCGTACACCTGGGCCGGCTGCACACGCTCATCGCGCTGGTCATCATCGGTCGCGAAATCGCCATCTCGGCGCTGCGCGAATGGATGGCGCAGATCGGCGCTTCGCGCAGCGTGGCGGTGCACATGCTCGGCAAGCTCAAGACCACCGTGCAGATGATCGCCATCCCCTTCCTGCTGTTCCAGGGGCAGCTCTTCGGCCTGATCGATACGCAGCTCTGGGGCACGGTGCTGATCGTCGTTGCGGCCACCCTCACGATCTGGTCGATGGTGTATTACCTGCAGAAGGCGCTGCCGGAAATTCGCGCGAAAGCGCGCTGATGAAAGGCCAGGGCCAGGGCCGGGGCGCTGCGATCCGCGCCATGCCGTTCGTCTTCGTGCTGGTGTGGAGCACCGGCTTCATCGTGGCTCGCTACGGCATGCCGCATGCGCCGCCGCTGACGTTTCTGGTGACGCGGTATGCGCTCTCGCTGCTGTGTTTCGGGCTCTGGATCCGTTGGGCCAAGGTCGAGTGGCCCAGCGGCCAAGCGCAGCGCATGCACCTTGCGGTGGCCGGCGTGTTGATGCATGCCGGCTACCTGGGTGGCGTGTGGGCGGCGGTCAAGGCGGGCATCGGGGCGGGCACCGTGGCGCTCATCGTCGGGCTGCAACCGGTCCTGACGGCGGCCTGGGTGAGTGCTGCCCGCGCGTCGCCCGAACGCCTCGCGCCCAGGCAGTGGCTCGGGCTTTTTCTCGGGCTCGGCGGCTTGCTGCTCGTGGTCTGGGCCAAGCTTGGCGTCGGCGAGCTTACCTTTGCCAACTTGTCGTTGGCGCTGCTGGCGCTTGCGAGCATCACCGCCGGCACGCTCTACCAAAAACGCCATGTGCGGGCTTGCGACGTCCGCACGGCCAGCTTCGTGCAGCTCACTGCCGCGCTTGCCGTCACAGCGCCGCTGGCCTGGCTCGAGGCGGGCAGCATGGAGTGGCACCCCGAGTTGTTCGCTGCCATGGCCTGGTCGGTCCTGGTGCTCACGCTCGGCGGCAGCTCCCTGCTCTACCTTTTGATTCAGCGCGGTGCCGCCACGGCGGTCAGCAGCCTCATGTACCTCGTGCCGCCCTGCACGGCACTCATGGCTTGGTGGCTGTTCGAAGAAGCGCTGACGCCCACGGTGCTCTTGGGCATGGCGCTCTCGGTCGCTGGCGTGGCGCTGGTGGTGGTCGCCGCCCGCACCGGCCCGCGCTGAACGCGCGCGAGTGCAAGCAGTGCAGGCCGATGCGAGCGTTCGCGCCGAATTGGCCCGCCAGATGTTTGGCGTACTTTGTCAAGCGCAAAGCGGCCTCGCCGACGCAGCTCCGCGCTTGGCGAAGCCGCCGCGATTGCGCATAAACTGGCACTACGCGCTTGACACCCCCGCAGGCTTGCCGCTGTAATCGTTGCGCTTACGAAGCGGCCTTCCACAGTGCAGCATGGGCACCATACTGCGGGCGAGGCGGCGTCACATCCACCGTACAGAGACACCTTCAGAGGGGGTACTTTCGTGAACAAAACCGAATTGATCGAACACATCGCCAAACAAGCCGACATCTCCAAGGCCGCCGCCACGCGCGCCCTCGAGGCCTTGATCGGCGGCGTGCGAACCACGCTCAAGAAGGGCGGCAGCGTGTCGCTGGTCGGGTTCGGAACCTTCGCCGTGACCAAGCGCGCTGCACGCAGCGGGCGCAACCCCCGCACCGGCGACGCGATCAAGATCAAGGCCGCCAAAGTGCCCAAGTTTCGCCCCGGCAAGGCGCTCAAGGACGCGCTCAACTAAGAGCCGACGGGTGCTTAGCTCAGTTGGTAGAGCGGCGCCCTTACAAGGCGTAGGTCGGGGGTTCGAACCCCTCAGCACCCACCAAGCGCGACAAGCCGGCGCCGCCCGGCCCCGCAGCCCGCCCCGATAGAATCGCGATGCTCCGGCAGGGCGCTGCCCTCGAAGGCGAACCACGGTTCGCCTTCGTCGCGTGTGGGCCGGCTGCTGCCGTTCACCCGAGGTTCACCGATGTTTCAATTTTTCCGTTCGCACACGCGTTTGTTCCAGTTCGTGCTGGTGCTCTTGATCTTCCCGTCGTTCGTGTTCCTCGGCGTTGAAGGCTACAGCAGCATGAGAGGGGACACGACGACGGTGGCCAAGGTGGCTGGGCAGTCGGTGACGCAGGCGCAGTGGGACGCCGCGCACCGCAAACAGATCGAGCGCATCCGGGCGCAGTCCCCGGAGGCCGACCTGAAGCTGTTCGATACCCAGGAAATGAAGCTGCAGTCGCTCGAGGCCCTGCTGCGCGAGCGTGTCCTGGACGTCGCGGCCGACAAGCTGCGCCTCTCTGCCGGCGACGATCGCTTGCAGCGCGCATTCGCGAGCGACCCGCAACTCGCTTTCCTGCGCAAACCCGATGGCAGCCTGAACACGGAAGTGCTTCAGGCCCAGGGCATGAACGCCGAGGTCTTCGAGCAGCAACTCAGGCGCGACCTCGCCGTGCGCCAGGTGCTTGGCGGGGTGGGCGGCACCGCGTTCGCACCGGCCGCCGCGTCCGAGACCGCACTCGATGCGCTGCTGCAACGCCGCGAGGTGCGCGTGGCGCGCTTCGACACGAAGGACTACGCCGCCAAGGCCAAGCCGAGCGACGCCGAAGTCGAGGCGTACTACAAAGACCCGCAGCGAGCACGGGATTTTGAAGCTCCCGAGCGGGCATCGATCGAGTACTTGGTGCTCGACCTCGACGCCTTGAAAGCCGGCGTGAGCGTGAACGAAGCGGAGGTGCGCAAGCTCTACGACGACAACCTGGCAAGCTACACCGAGCCCGAGGAACGGCGAGCGAGCCATATCTTGTTCGCGGTGCCCAAATCCGCCAGCGCTTCGGTGCGCGAGAAGGCCAATGCCAAGGCGAGCGCCGTACTGGCTGAAGTCCGAAAGAACCCGGCGCGCTTCGGCGAGCTTGCCAAGAAAAATTCGGACGACCCGTCGGCCGCGCAGGGCGGCGACCTCGGTTTCTTTACCCGCGACGCCATGGTGAAGCCCTTCGCCGACGCGGCGTTTGGCATGAAGCCCAAGGACATCGGCGATGTCGTCGAAACGGAATACGGCTACCACATCATTGCCGTCACCGAAGCGCGCGGCGGCCAGCGCAAGCCCTTCGAAGCCGTCCGCGGCGAGATCGAGGCAACGCTCAGACAACAGGCGGCGCAGCGCAAGTTCACCGAGGCGGCCGAGAGCTTCACCAACCTGGTCTATGAGCAGTCCGACAGCCTCAAGCCCACCGCGGAGAAGCTCAAGCTGCAGCTGCGCACGGCCACGGCCGTCACGCGCACACCTGCGCAGGGGGCGAGCGACGCCCTGGCGAGCCCGAAGTTCCTCAACGCGCTGTTCGCAAGCGAGGTGGTCGGTGGCAGCAAGCGCAACACCGAAGCCATCGACATCGGGGCCAATCGACTCGTGGCAGGGCGGGTGGTCGACTACGCCCCGGCGCGCAAGCTGCCCTTTGAAGATGTCAAGGAACTGGTGCGCCTGAGGGCACAGGCCGAGCAGGCTGCGGACATGGCACGAAAAGCCGGCCAAGCCAAGCTCGCGGCCTGGAAGGACGGGCAGGCGCCCGAGGGTCTTGCGACTGCGGTGGCGGTGTCGAGAACCGAGGCGCAAGGCCTTCCGCGCGAAGCGCTCGTGGCCATCATGACGGCACCGACGACCCAGCTGCCTGCGTGGCTTGGCGTGGACCTCGCAGCCCAAGGCTACGCGGTCGTGCGCATCGACAAGTTGTTGCCGCGCGACGCGTCGAGCGGCGATCCCCAGAGCCTGCAGGCACAGTACGCTCAAGTCTGGGGCGCTGCGGAAACGCAGGCCTACTATGACGCCCTGAAGCAACGCTACAAGGCCCGCGTCACCACTGAGGCAAAGGCAACCTCGCCCGAGGCGACACCGGCGACGGCGCGCTGAGCCCGCCGCTATAATTTGCGCTCGGTGGTGGCTGTAGCTCAGTTGGTAGAGTCCAGGATTGTGATTCCTGTTGTCGTGGGTTCGAGCCCCATCAGCCACCCCATCCAGACTCTTTACCCAGTCTCATAGAGACCCAGACGCCACGCAAAATTAATGACTTAGGCGGTCGTTAATCTTGGGAGAGTTCCTGCCGCCTCACGGCAGACCGGCGGATGCAGGGGAACGAGCGGCATTGAGAGGTGGCTGCGCTTGTCTGCACACCGAACTGCCTTCGACAAGTGGAGCCCCGCTTGAATGGAACTTCGCCGCCGAGTTATCGACCGCGGCGGGCGTCGAAGGGCCCGCAAGGCCTTCTTTCGGCAAGCAGAGGATGGTCGGAAATACACGCTCGGACCGAATGGCGTCTTGTGCGGTCAGCGCAAATCCGCATCACGGGTTGACCGTCACCGTAAAGCGCACCGTGCCCGATCCGCCTGGCGCCAATGTTCCGACGAAGCTCCATTCGATGCCCCCGCTGGCGCCCGCGGCCGGTGCGCTGCTCACGCTGCAACTGCTCAGGTTGGCCGGCAGGGCGCCGATGCAAGCGGCGCTGGCGAAGGTGGTGAATGCCGGCGTGCTGTCGTTGATTCGCAAGGTCGACAGAACACCGCTGGCGTTGTTGGTGTAGACGATGGTGTAGGTCAATACCTCACCCGGCAGGGCGGTGGACCTGTCGACGCTTTTCACCAGCGTGAGGGCCGCGCTGCCTGGCGCACCCACGGTGGTGATGTCGGTGCGCGTGTGGGTCGAGACCAACGCCGGGCTCGAGTTGGTGTAGCTGAACGAGGCGGTCAAAGTCACCTGGTTCTGCGCCCCATTTGGCGCTGTTGCCGGCACGAACTCCTTGAGCAGCACGCACACCAGCTCGCCCGCAATCACGCTGACCGGGCCGCTTAGCGCGCTCGCACCTTCGGCGCCGTCGAGCACGCCGTTGCAATTGACATCGCGGTAAAGCACTTCG
>JANONH010000363.1:0-5538 GCA_031420735.1 Methylibium sp. | reverse complement strand
TGGACGGTGTTCAATTCTAGGGCAGCGACCGGCCCGAGCTCGGCGCATGGCCGGCCTTGGGTGCCCGCCTCAACCCTTGACCCAGGGCCTTGGGCCGCCGATGACGTGCATGTGAAGGTGCATGACCTCCTGCAGACCGTCGGGGCCGGTGTTGATCAAGGTGCGAAACCCGTTGTCCACGCCCAGCTCGCGCATCAGTCGCGGCGCAAGCGACAACATGCGGCCCATCAAGTCGCGGTCGTCTTCGCCGATGTCAGAGAGCATGGCGATGTGCCGCTTTGGAATGACCAGCACATGCACCGGCGCCCAGGGATGGATGTCGTGAAAGGCAAGCACCTGCTCGTCTTCGTAGGCCTTCTTCGAAGGAATTTGCCCGGCGACGATCTTGCAAAAGATGCACTCGGGGTCGGTGGGGTGGGCGGGGGTCATCGGCGTCTCGTCGGTTTTGGGTCAAACAGGCATCGCCTGGTGCTTGCTGAGGTTTAGCCAGCCTCGCACGATGCGATAAAGAAACCAGAGCGATATGAGCACCCAGGCGATGTAGCCGGGAACCACCAACAACCACAGCGGCAGCGTGAGCAAGTAGAGGCCGCCGGCCCACAGCACAGTGCGGATGCGCCAACTGAAATGAGACGCTTGCCAGCTGCCGGCTGCGTCTTCGCGCTTGAACAGGTCGAGCGCGAATGCCAGCAGCAGGAGCAGCACGCTCGCCTGCACGCCCGGCAACACCGCACCCACGGCCACCACCAGATGCAGCAGGTAGCTGATGGTCCCCACCGTCTTGAGCGAGCGGTCGAGTCCGCCCGGGTCGATCACCTCGTTCATGGCTCCTGTCCTTCACGGTGCTTCAACTTGCGCAGCGCAAACTCTTCGAGGCCCGAGAGCCCCTCGCGGCGCTCGAGTTCGGCCAGCACCTGTGCCGGGGTGACACCGAACTGCGCCAGTGCGATGAGGCAGTGAAACCACAGATCGGCCGCTTCGCAGACGATCTTGCCGGCATCGCCGTCCTTGCCGGCCATGACCAACTCGGTGGCCTCTTCGCCAATCTTCTTGAGGATGGCATCGCTGCCTTTGTGAAAGAGGCGCGCCACATAGCTCGACTCCGGATCGCCGCCGCGGCGCGACTCGATCACCGCTGCGAGTCGTGCCAGGGTGTCGTTCGAGGTGGGATTCACTGCGGTGCCCTTCCAGCCGCCGTTGCAGGCGGCTTGAGGACCGGCTCGACGGCGACCCAGGCGCCCGCCTCGAAGCGCTGGAAGAAGCAACTGTGGCGCCCGGTGTGGCAGGCGATGCCGGGCTGGTGGCCGAGTTGCTCGACTCGAAGCAACAGCACATCGTTGTCGCAGTCCAGGCGCAGCTCCAGCACTCTTTGCCAATGGCCGGACTCTTCGCCCTTGTGCCAGAGCCGCGCTCGCGAACGGCTCCAGTAAACGGCCTGGCCCAGCTCGACCGTGCGTGCCAACGCGTCGCGGTTCATCCAGGCGAACATGAGCACGTCGCCGCTGCCCGCCTCTTGGGCGATCACCGGCACGAGGCCGTCGCGGTCCCAGCGAATTTCATCCATCCAGCCCATGAGAGCCAGTGTAGCAACGGGGGTTCCCGGCTCTTACTGCCGCACGCAGATGCCGCGCTCGGCCATCAGGGCTTTGGCCTGGCCGACGGTGAAGGTGCCGTAGTGGAAGATGCTGGCCGCCAGCACGGCGTCGGCGCCGCCGAGTTCGATGCCCTCGGCCAGGTGTTCGAGCGTGCCCACGCCGCCCGAAGCGATGACCGGCACCGGCACCGCGTCGCTCACCGCGCGCGTGAGTTCGAGGTCGAAGCCGATGCGCGTGCCGTCGCGGTCCATGCTGGTGAGCAAGATCTCGCCGGCGCCGAGTTCGGCCATGCGGCACGCCCATTGCACCGCATCGAGGCCGCTGTCCTGGCGCCCGCCGTGGGTAAAGACCGACCAGCCCGGCCCGGTGCTGCGGCGTTTGGCGTCGATGGCCACCACGATGCACTGCGCGCCGTATTTTTGCGACGCCGCGCGAATCACGTCGGGCATGGCCACCGCGGCCGAATTAAAGCTCACCTTGTCGGCGCCGGCATTGAGCAGGCGCCGCACGTCCTCGACCGTGCGCACGCCGCCGCCCACGGTGAGCGGTATGAACACCTGCGAGGCCACTGCCTCGATGATGGGCAGGATGAGCTCGCGGCCGTCGGACGTGGCGGTGATGTCCAGGAAGGTGAGCTCGTCGGCGCCCTGCTCGTTGTAACGCGCGGCGATCTCGACCGGATCGCCTGCGTCGCGCAGCTCGACGAAGTTAACGCCCTTGACGACGCGCCCGCCGGTGACGTCGAGGCAGGCAATGATGCGTTTTGCGAGCATGGAGGCTAGGCGCGTCCGCCACTGAGCGCATCGGCGCGCGCTTGCCCGGCGGCGAAATCCAGGTCGCCGGTGTAGATGGCGCGCCCGCAAATCACGCCTGCAATGCCCTCGCCTGCGACGGCGCAAAGCTGCTCGATGTCGGCCAGCCGCGCCAGGCCGCCAGAGGCGATGACCGGAATGCTCAGCGCCTGCGCCAGCTTCACCGTGGCGTCGATGTTGATCCCCGAGAGCATGCCGTCGCGGCCGATGTCGGTGTAGATGACGCCCTCGACACCGTAGTCCTGAAACTTCATTGCCAGGTCGACGACTTCATGGCCGGTCAGCTTGCTCCAGCCGTCGGTGGCCACCTTGCCCTCGCGCGCATCGAGGCCGACGATGATGTGGCCGCCGAAGGCCGTGCAGGCGTCGCGCAGGAAGCCTGGGTTCTTGACCGCCGCGGTGCCGATGATGACCCACGAGAGGCCGTCGTCGAGGTAGCGCTCGATGGTGTCGAGGTCGCGGATGCCGCCGCCCAGTTGAACCGGGATTTCGCCGCCAACTTCGGCCAGGATCGCCTTGATGGCGGCCTCGTTGATCGGTTTGCCCGCAAAGGCGCCGTTGAGGTCGACCAGGTGCAGGCGCCGCGCGCCGGCGTCGAGCCAGCGCCGGGCCATGGCGGCCGGGTCCTCGCCGAAGGTGGTGGATGCGTTCATGTCGCCTCGCTCGAGACGAACACAGTGACCGTCTTTCAGGTCGATTGCGGGGATCAGCAGCATGGCTCGCAGCGGCTAGGTGAGTCGAGGATCAGGGTTGCCAGTCGAGGAAATTGCGGTACAGGCGCAAGCCCTGGTCGGCACTCTTCTCGGGATGGAATTGCGTTGCGAAAATATTATCGCGCGCCACTGCGCTGGTAAAGCGGGTGCCGTAGTCGGTGGCGCCTGCCTCGTGCGCCGCATCGGCGGGAGCCGCGTAAAAACTGTGCACGAAGTAAAACCAGCTGGCATCGGCCACGCCGCGCCACAGCGGGTGTGCCTGCGTCTGCTCGACCCGGTTCCAGCCCATCTGCGGCACCTTGTAGCGGCTGCCGTCGGGCTGCAGGCGGCCTTCGAGCCGAAAGCGCCGCACCGTGCCGGCAATGAGGCCGAGCCCCGGCGTGTCTTGCTCCTCGCTGTGGTCGAGCAGCATCTGCATGCCCACGCACACCCCCATCAGGGGCTTGGTGGCTGCCGCGTGCAACACGCTCTCAAGCAGCGCGCCGCCATGCGCTTGGCGCAGCTCATGCATGCAGTCGCGCATGGCTCCCTGGCCGGGCAGCACCACGCGCTCGGCCGCGCGCACGCGCTCGGGGTCGGAGCTCACGGCGACGTCGAAGGGCTCGCCCGACGCCGACGCGAGGCGCGCCGCATGCAGCACCGCCTGCGACACCGAGCGCAGGTTGCCCATGCCGTAATCGACGACGACCACGCTGCGCATGGCGCTACAGGGAGCCCTTGGTCGAGGGGATCTGGCCGGCCATGCGCGGGTCGCGCTCGAGCGCCATGCGCAGCGCCCGCGCAAACGCCTTGAACACCGTTTCGCACTGGTGGTGGGCGTTGTCGCCGAACAGGTTGTCGATGTGCAGCGTCACGCCGGCGTGGTTGACGAAGCCCTGGAAGAACTCGTAGACGAGTTGGGTGTCGAGCGTGCCGATCATGCCGGCCTTGAAGGGCACGCGCATGTGCAGGCCGGGGCGCCCGGAGAAGTCGACCACCACGCGCGAGAGCGCCTCGTCGAGCGGCACGTAGGCGTGGCCGTAGCGACGCAAGCCCTTCTTGTCGCCCACCGCCTGCGCGAACGCCTGGCCCACGGTGATGCCGACGTCTTCGACCGTGTGGTGGCCGTCGATGTGCAGGTCGCCGTCGGCCTCGATGTCGAGGTCGAACAGGCCGTGGCGCGCCAGTTGATCGAGCATGTGGTCGAAGAAACCAATGCCGGTGGCGAGTCGGGACGCGCCGCTGCCGTCGAGGTTGACGCGCACGCGAATCTTGGTCTCGGCGGTGTCGCGCCGGACTTCGGCAATGCGGTCGGCCTCGCGGCCAACACTCGTGGGCAGGGCGTTGGGCTCGGGCGTGTTCACGGCAGGCTCGCTTTCAATGCGGCGATCATCAGGTCGTTTTCCTCGGGCAGACCCACGGTCAGGCGCAGGCAGTTGGCCAGCAAGGGGTGGGCGCGCGAACGGTTCTTCACCAGCACGCCGTGGCGCTTCATGCCCTCGAACACCGCGTCGGCGTCGGCCACGCGCACGAGGATCATGTTGGCGTCGCTCGGGAACGGCGCGACGCCGGGCAGCGCCGTGAGCAGTTGCTGCAGGCGCTCGCGCTCGGCGCGGATGACGCTCGCCTGGCGGGCGTATTCGTCCTCGTGCTCGAGCGCGAACAGGGCCGCCTCGCAGTTGAGCACGCTGATGTTGAATGGCGGGCGCAGCTTCTCGATCTGCTCGACGATCGCGCGGCGCCCCATCAGGTAGCCGATGCGCACACCGGCCAGGCCGAACTTGCTCATGGTGCGCATGAGCAGCACTTTCTCGTGGCGCACCAGCCGCGCCATCGAGTCGCGCGACGCGAACGGCTGGTAGGCCTCGTCGATGACCACGAAGCCGGGCGCGGCCTCGACCACGCGGTCGATCGAGGCGTCGTCCCAGAGGTTGGCGGTCGGGTTGTTTGGATAGGCGATGTAGATCAATGCGGGCCGGTGCTCGGCGATCGCACTCAGCATGGCCTGGGCATCGAGCTCGAAATCGGCGGTGGTCGGCACGCCGACGAAGCCAAGGCCGTGCAGGCGCGCCAGCAGCTCGTAGATCTCGAAGCCCGGCACCGGAGCAAGCACCACCGCACCCGGCTGCATGCACGCCATGGCGAGCATGCCGATCAGTTCGTCCGAGCCATTGCCCAGGCTCATGCTGCAGTTGTCGGGCATGCTGGCATGGCGGGCCAGGGCGGCCCGCAGCACCTCGGTGCGCTCGGCCGGGTAGCGGTTGAGGGCGACTTCGCCCAGGCGCTCGCCGAGCGCCTTGCGCAGCGTGGGCGGCAGGCGGTGCGGGTTCTCCATGACGTCGAGCTTGACCATGCCCTCGCTCGGCTGCACCACATAGCCGTTCAGGCCCCAAATATCGGGGCGTAACACGGCCGCGAGTTCGGGCGTCATGGCCGCGC
>JANONH010000362.1:0-2349 GCA_031420735.1 Methylibium sp. | reverse complement strand
GGCGAGTAGACCGGGCGAGGCAATTCGCAGTGCGTCGACGCGGCGACTAAACGGCCGGGTCGAAGGGCAAGGTGGAGCAAACAAGACGGCGCGTTCTTTGGTCGAATCGTGCAGCACGCTGGCGGGCTGCACCGCGCCTCCAAGCATGGTGAGGTGGTATGGCCAGGATAAATCGATGAGTTTTCAGGTCTTCGGGGTGCCTATTTCGAGGGGCGTGGCGATTGGGCGCGCCATGCTGGTCGCATCGAGCCGAGTCGACGTGGCTCACTACTTCGTCGAGTCATCGAAGCTCGAAGCCGAAGTGCTGCGCCTGGGGCTTGCGCGTGACGCGGTGGCCGAGGAACTCGAGCGTCTGCAACGCGATCTCCCGGCAGACGCCCCGCCAGAGATTTCTGCCTTGCTGGACGTGCACCTCATGCTCCTGCACGACAACGCCTTGGCGGGCGCAGCCGGGCAGTGGATACGCGATCGCCATTACAACGCCGAATGGGCGGTCTCGACGCAACTCGAGGTGCTGGCACGACAGTTCGATGAGATGGAAAACGACTACCTACGCGAACGCAAGGCCGACCTGGAGCAGGTCGTCGAGCGTCTGCTGAAGGCGCTTTCGCGCGAGAAAAGACCACCGGTCGCGGATGGCGCCAATGCGCGCGACTTCGGAGGCGAGGATCCGCTGGTACTGGTGGCCAACGACATCGCGCCCGCCGACATGCTGCAGTTCAAGCGCAGCGTGTTCATAGGTTTCGTCACCGATGTCGGCGGGCAGACTTCGCATACCGCGATCGTGGCGCGCAGCCTCGACGTGCCAGCCGTTGTTGGAGCCCGCGAGGCAAGCCGCCTGATACGCCAGGACGACTGGGTTGTCATCGACGGCGACGCCGGCGTGGCGATCGTCAACCCATCGCCCATCGTGCTCGAGGAATACAGGTTCAGACAGCGGCAGAGCCACTTCGAGCGAGCGAGCTTGTCTCGGCTGCGGCACACGCCGGCCGTGACACTTGGCGGCGAACGAGTCGAGTTGCTTGCGAATATCGAGCTTCCGGGGGATGCCGCGGCGGCACTTGAAGCTGGCGCCGGCGGGGTCGGACTGTTCCGCAGCGAATTCCTATTCATGAACCGCAACGGTGACCTGCCGGGGGAGGAAGAGCAATACGAGGCCTACCGCTCGGTGGTCGAGGCGATGCAGGGCTTGCCTGTGACCATCCGCACGGTCGATGTCGGAGCGGACAAGTCCTTGGAGCGCATGTCGGCTCACGAACTCAGGCGCGAACACTCGCTAAATCCGGCGCTCGGCCTTCGTGCAATCCGGTGGAGCTTGTCCGAGCCAAGCATGTTTAGGCAGCAACTTCGCGCGATCTTGCGTGCAAGCGCACATGGGCCCGTGCGGCTGCTCGTGCCGATGCTGGCCCACGAGGCCGAGATACGCGGGACTCTGGAGGCGGTCGCGCGTGCGCGGCAGCAGTTATTGGACGCAGGCCGAAGGCTGCCGGCCGTACCGGTGGGCGCAATGATCGAAGTGCCCGCCGCTGCGCTGATCATCGATCGCTTCGTCGAGGCATTTGACTTCGTCGCCATCGGCACGAACGATCTCATTCAGTACACGCTTGCCATCGATCGCGCCGACGAAGCGGTGGCACATCTCTACGACCCTTGGCACCCAGCAGTCCTGGAACTGCTGCAGCGAACGATCACCGCCGCGGTGATGGCTGGACGGCAAGTTAGCGTTTGCGGGGAAATGGCGGGCGACCCCAGCTTTACACACACACTCCTCTCGATGGGCTTGCGCTGTCTTTCCATGCACCCAGGGCGCATTCCGCTTGTCAAACAGCAGATCCTGAGGTTCGACGCGAAGCGCTTCGCGGCGCATCGCGGCGCATCATGCGGGCATACGCGATGAGCGGCGATTCGCGCGAGGTGCGGCATGGCGGACAGTGTCAACACGGCCGCTTGCCGTGGAAAAACGACTGTGATAGAGTCGACGGCTTCGCTTGGCACTGACTAACTGGTTCAGCCAGCTGGCGGCAAGTGAAGAAAAATTCGGTGAAAGGTTGACAGGTTTTCAGAAACCGGCCACACTCTCCCCTCTCTGCAGAACAAGGTTTTGCAGATGCCGAAAGGCACCGTTCTTTAACAAATAACAGCCGATAAGCGTGGGCGTTTGAAGGCGAGTGCCTATGACTTAACGAGTAATCGTTAGGTCGGGTCTCATGGACCTTAAACGCTCACTGAAGTGAAGTTCACTTCAATTCTTTGAGTAATTTATCAAGATCGAACTGAAGAGTTTGATCCTGGCTCAGATTGAACGCTGGCGGCATGCCTTACACATGCAAGTCGAACGGCAGCACGGGA
>JANONH010000361.1:0-4487 GCA_031420735.1 Methylibium sp. | reverse complement strand
GCTCGATCACAACCGCGCCGCAAGCCAGATCGCGGCCAAGACGGGCAAACCGGTGGCGAGCATCGAGAACTTGGTGGTGTGGGGCAACCACTCGCCGACCATGTACGCCGACTACCGCTTTGCGACCGCAGGCGGCGCATCCGTCAAGGAATTGATCGACGACCAGGCCTGGAACAAAGACGTTTTCCTGCCCACCGTCGGCAAGCGCGGCGCGGCCGTCATCGAGGCGCGCGGCCTGTCCTCCGCCGCCTCGGCGGCCAACGCCGCCATCGACCACATGCGCGACTGGGCTCTCGGCTCGAACGGCAAGTGGGTGACCATGGGCGTGCCGAGCAACGGCGAGTACGGCATCCCCAAAGACGTGATGTTCGGCTTACCCGTCACCACGCAAGGCGGCGACTACAGCTTGGTCGAAGGCCTCGCCATCGACGACTTCTCCAAAGAACGCATCGCGCTGACACTTAAAGAACTGACCGAAGAGCAGGCCGCGGTGATGCATCTGCTCTGAGAGAAGAACGGGCGGCTCTGGCGTCGTCTGCCCAGCGTTTGTGTGTGCTATCCAACGACTGTGCAAGTCTTCGCAAGCGCCGCGGCCGGCGTGAACTCTGCACGGCGCTGCGCGCAAGTGCCCGTGGCACGGCGCGGCTCGGGACCCGCCGGCAAGAGCCCGCGTGCCTTTGGGGGCCCCACGAAGCGGGCTCGAGCACGCCGTTTGCACTTCCGTGAACGGCGCCACGCAAATGGCCGCGCAAGCGGCGCCGGGGCTTCGAGAATCGGGCTTCCAACTTTGCAACGGAGCTTTCATGAGTCGCACCACTGCCCTCGCCCTTTCGCTGCTGGCCGCAGGTCTTCTAACTGCCGTGTCGGCCCGCGCCGCCGACACGGCGAGCCCAGCGGGCAAGCCCGTCGCGGCCAAACCGGCCGCCAAGCCCGCCGCGAACAAGCCGTCTGCGTCCGCGTCGCGCAAAGACCTGCATTCGCAGGCCAAGGGCCTGGCGCTCGCCACCGGCGTGACCGAGACCATCAACGCCTCGCAACTCGAGATCGCCAAGCGCGTGTACACCGGCACGGCGCAGTGCGAGTTCCAGCAAACCGTCAGCGTCGACGCGCTGGCCGACCGCCCCGCGCACTTCAAGGTGAGCTTCAACAAAGCCGCCTACGTGATGACGCCACAAGAAACGACCACCGGCGCGGTGCGCTTGGAAGACAAGAAAAACGGCATCGTGTGGCTGCAGATCCCGGCCAAGTCCATGATGCTGAACCAGCAGGTCGGCCAACGCATGGTGGACGGCTGCATGCATGCCCAGCAGCGCTCTGCGCCCGCCGTGCAGGCTTCGCTGCTCAAGGCCCGCTGAACGCGACGCGAAGCTCCAAATTTCCCCAGACGGCGCCGCTTCGGCACCGTCGTCAAAGCGGCGTCGTCGAGACGCCGTTTTTCATGGCGCCGCCCGGCGTCGATGCCCGCATCGAGCCGATCCAATGCATACTTCATCGGGCACATTTCCATAGGTTGCGCGCGCCGAAATTTCGCAAATGCTTCAGGGCTCGCGTCCTTTGGGCACCGGCTGCGCGACACCGGTCCGCCCGAGCGGCGTGCACCGCGCCGGGAGGCAGTGCCCCAGCCGCGACGACCCTTTACACGCAGCCACGTCGGGCGGCCCGGGCGACGGCCATCAACCCATTCGTTCCCACCCTTCCACTCACCATTCACTCGAGACTCGCATGGTCACCGCGCACGCTTTTAACAAGACCCTAAAGACCCTCACCACCGGCTCGGGCAGCCCCGGCAGCTACTACTCCCTGCCCGAGTTGGCCAAGCAGTTTCCGGCTGTAAAGCGGCTGCCGGTGGCTCTGCGCATCGTCCTCGAGAGCGTGCTGCGCAACTGCGACGGCAAGAAGGTGACGCGCGAGCACGTGGCCCAGCTCGCCAACTGGAAACCCAACGCGGCGCGCACCGACGAGATCCCGTTCATCGTCTCGCGCGTGGTGCTGCAAGACTTCACCGGCGTGCCCTTGCTGGCCGATCTGGCCGCCATGCGCAACGTGGCCGCACGCATGGGCAAAGACCCCAAGTCGATCGAGCCGCTGGTGCCGGTGGACCTGGTGGTCGACCACTCGATCATGATCGACCACTTTGGCGGCAAGGACTCGCTGGACCTCAACATGAAGCTGGAGTTCGCGCGCAACCAAGAGCGCTACCAGTTCATGAAGTGGGGCATGGACGCCTTCGACACCTTCGGCGTGGTGCCGCCGGGCTTTGGCATCGTCCACCAGGTCAACCTGGAATACCTGGCGCGCGGCGTGCACCGCTCGGAGGCCAATGTGATCTACCCCGACACCCTGGTCGGCACCGACAGCCACACCACCATGATCAACGGCATCGGCGTGGTGGGGTGGGGCGTGGGCGGCATCGAGGCCGAAGCCGGCATGCTCGGCCAGCCGGTCTACTTTCTCACCCCCGACGTGGTCGGCTTCGAGCTCAAGGGCAGGCTGCGCGAGGGCGTGACCGCCACCGACCTGGTGCTCACCGTCACCGAAATCCTGCGCCAGGCCAAGGTGGTGGGCAAGTTCGTCGAATTCTTTGGCGAGGGCACGAAGAGCCTGGCCCTGCCCGACCGCGCCACCATCGCCAACATGGCGCCCGAATACGGCGCCACCATGGGCTTCTTCCCGGTGGACGACAAGACGATCGCCTATTTCGAAGGCACCGGCCGCACCCGCGCCGAGATCGACGCCTTCTCGGCCTACTTCAAGGCGCAGGGCCTGTTTGGCGTGCCAGAGGCCGGCGCCATCGACTACAGCTCGCTGGTCACGCTCGACCTCGCCACGGTGGCCCCGTCACTCTCGGGCCCCAAGCGCCCGCAAGACCGCATCGAACTCGGCAACGTGAAGAGCCAGTTCAGCTCGCTGTTCTCCAAGCCGCCCACCGAGAACGGCTTCAACCAGCCGGCCGATCGCCTCGGGCGGCGCTACGCGCTGCGGCCCAATGCGGCTGAACCCGGCCCGCGCGACGGCGGTGCGGCGGCCGTGCTCGACGAGCCGCGCCACGCCGCCGAAATGGTGGCCAACAAGCCCACGCTCGACGCAGCGCAAGGCGAGGCAGCGCCCGATGCCCGCCATTCGGCGAGCGGCCTCTCCATCGGCAACGGCGATGTGCTCATTGCGGCCATCACCTCCTGCACCAACACCAGCAATCCCGGCGTGTTGCTGGCCGCCGGCCTGCTTGCCAAGAAAGCGGTGGAAGCGGGGCTCACGGTCAAGAAGCACGTCAAGACCTCGCTCGCGCCGGGCTCGCGCATCGTCACCGAATACCTCACCAAGGCGGGCCTGCTGCCCTACCTCGAGCAACTCGGCTTCTACCTGGCCGGCTACGGCTGCACCACCTGCATCGGCAATGCCGGCGACCTCACGCCCGAGATCAACGAAACCATCGTCAAGAACGACCTGGTGTGCGCGGCGGTGCTCTCGGGCAACCGCAATTTCGAAGCGCGCATTCACCCCAACCTCAAGGCCAACTTCCTCGCCTCGCCGCCGCTGGTGGTGGCCTACGCGATCGCCGGCACCGTGCTGCGCGACCTGATGAGCGAGCCGGTCGGCCAGGGCCACGGCGGGCGCGACGTCTACCTCGGCGACATCTGGCCCTCGAGCGAGGAGGTTCACGCGCTCATGAAGTTCGCCATGGACGGCGCGGCCTTCAAGCGCAACTACGACAAGGTCAAGAGCGACCCGGGCGAGCTGTGGCAAAAGATCAAGGGCGTGAGCGGCAAGGTCTACACCTGGCCCACCAGCACCTACATCGCCGAACCGCCGTTCTTCCAGGACTTTTCCATGCAGCCGGCGGCCGTGGCCAGCGGCGTGCGCAGCGCGCGCATCATGGGCCTGTTCGGCGACTCGATTACCACCGACCACATCTCGCCGGCGGGCTCGTTCAAGAAGACCACGCCCGCGGGCAAGTACCTGCTCGAGCGCGGCGTGCTCGAGGCCGACTTCAACAGCTACGGCTCGCGCCGCGGCCACCACGAAGTCATGATGCGCGGCACCTTTGCCAACGTGCGCATCAAGAACCTCATGCTGCCCGCACGCACCGACGGCTCGCGCGAAGAAGGCGGCTACACGCTTTACCAGGGCCAAGGCGCCGTGCCCGGCGAGAAGACCGCCATCTACGACGCGGCGATGAAATACATCGACGAAGGCGTGCCCACCGTCGTGTTCGCCGGCGAGGAATACGGCACCGGCTCATCGCGCGACTGGGCGGCCAAGGGCACGCAGTTGCTCGGCATCAAGGCGGTGGTCGCCAAGAGCTTCGAGCGCATCCACCGCAGCAACCTGGTGGGCATGGGCGTGCTGCCGCTGCAATTTAAGCCCGGGCAGGGCTGGGAGAGCCTGGGCCTGGTGGGCGACGAGCACATCGATATCGAACTCGGCGGCGACATCAAGCCGCAAAGCGAGGCCACGATGACCATCACGCGCGCCGACGGCTCCAAGCA
>JANONH010000360.1:0-2699 GCA_031420735.1 Methylibium sp. | reverse complement strand
GGCAGCGGGCACGGCTTCTTTCATGCCGCCACCCGGCGCGCACGCGCACCGTCCTGTTGGGGGCTCGGCTCGGCGGCGCGGGCCCGCCCGCCCTTTTCTGCCCAGGTGCGGGTCCAGCGAATCTGCACGCGGCGCAGCATCACCAGCATGACCAGGGCGAGCACGGCGAAGCTGGCGAAGCCCCATGCGTAGGTGTCGAAGTACTGCTTGCTTTGGCCCATGGCGTTCGGAACGAAACCGCCGCCCAGCGCGCCGATCTCGCCGATCATCGAGCCGGCCACGGCGGTGGTCGCCGGCCAGCGCAGCGGCACCAACTGGAACAGGGCGCCGTTGCCCGCGCCCAGCGCGGCGAAACACAGCATGAACAGCAGCGTGGTGAGCACCAGCGAGCCGCCGGCCAGGCCGCAAGCCATGAGCGACGCCGCCACCAGCAGCAGCACGCCGCTCAGGGTGTTGATGCCGCCGATGCGGTCGGAGATGTAGCCGCCCACCACGCGCACCGCCGAGCCCATGATGGTGGCCAGCATGGTGAGCTGGCCGGCTTCGATCTTGGTGACCTTGAACTGGTCGTAGAAATAGGTCGGCAGGAAGCTCGCCAGGCCGATGAAACCGCCGAAGGTGACGACGTAGATGAAGCTGAAGGACCAGCCGTCTTTCTCGAACAGGCAGGCGGTGTGCTGGCGCAGGCTCTGGCGTTCGCGGTCGGGCGGCTCCTTGGCGATGAGCCACATGACGACCATCGGAATCGTCATCGTGAGGGCGGCCAGGCCGTAGACCGCAGACCAGCCGAACTCTTGCGCCAGGGGCGGCGCGAACAGGACCGCCAGCACGGTGCCGGAATTGCCGGCGCCGGCCAGGCCCATGGCCAGGCCCTTGTACTTCGGCGGGTACCAGCCGCTGCCCAGGCTGAGGGCGACACCGAAGCTCGCACCGGCAATGCCGAGCAAGACGCCCATGGCGATGACTTCGTCGAAGCGGTCGACGAAGAAGTAACCGTAGCCCAGCGCCGCAGCGACCAGCGCCATCTCCACCATCGCCGCATTCTTGCGGCCGATGTACTGCGACAGCACACCCAGCGGAAAGCGCATCAAGGCGCCCGCGAGGATGGGCACGGAAATCATGAAGCCTTTTTGCGCCGCGTTCAGGCCGAAGGTCTCGCTGATGAACGGTGCCATCGCGCCGTTCAACACCCAGATGGCAAAGCAAAAATCGAAATAGAGAAACGAGGCCAGCAGCGTGGGCCAGTGACCCGACTTCAAAAAGGTTTTAGCTTCGACCATGACGACGTTCCTGCAAAGACAAAGGTGGGAGCCGACGCCGAGCACGCGCTGCGGCAGCACCGTGCGTGCATGACGAAGCAGGGCATGAATTCATCGTGAGATCCGGCGTAGAAGCCCGCTGCGGTGGCGCGGGCCGGTGGAAGAACATCGCCACGCACCGTCGATGTGCGAGCGACCCGCTGTATCAGGAGCCGGGTCGGGTGCAAGCTTGCACCCGAAGGGTCTTACGCAAATGCCGGGCCAGGGGCGCAACCCCCGTTCTTGTGCGGGCGAGGCTCAGACCTTATGAGACGCACCCGCACAGAAACCAGCCCCCTGGTCGTCGCACGAGCGGGGCACAGAGTCGCGACTGCAGAGTGCGCGCCTGCGAGCGCGCGGTCTTCTTCGCCGCGTTGCCGCGTTGCCGCTTCGTCGTGGCCCTCGTGCCGAGGCGATTCACGTTCTTGGTGCGCTTGAAGGGCAAGTTGGTGCGTCGGGCGCCTGGAACGAGTCAGCGTATAGCAACGGGTCGGCTGAGACGCCCGATCCGTGCTCAGTGCACAGAGGAGGCTTGTCTTTCGCGTCTGCCGTGTGAGGCCTGCGCACTATGATTCTGCTGGGCACGCGAGGTTTTTTCCTCTGCCCAACCATGAGCCTGCCCGCCGAGCCACTTGCCTTTCTGCCCGCTCTCAGCGGCGCGCTCGACGCCCTTGGCCTGCCGTTTTATTTAAAGAACGCGGCCGGTCGCTACGAGCATGTCAATGCCGCTGCCGCCGCCTTGCTTGGCGTCGAAAGCGCCCAAGCCGCTCATGGTCGCAGCGATGGCGACATGCTCAGCGGCCCTTTGGCTGCGGCGTTGCGCGCGGCCGACCAAGCGGCGCGTGCTCAAACCGGCCCCTGTGTGAGCGAGCACAACTTCGAGTTCGCCGGCCTGCGCCGCGACTTCACGGGCGTGCGCATCGCCCTGGGCGCTGGTGCGCTGCTCGGCGTGTGGCTCGAGCGCAGCGCGCAGGCCCACTTGGCGGGCGAGTTGCAGCAGGCGCTCGCGCAGCTTGAAGAGCAGCAACACGCCAACCGCAGCTTGCGCAGCGAAGCCGAAGGCCGCGCTCAGCTCGACAGCGCCGCTTCGCGTCTGGTTGCGCGCGAGCACTTCGAAGAGCGGCTGCTGCGCGAGATCGAGCTCGCCTCGCGCGAGCACCGCGAATTCGCGCTCGTCTACGTCGCCGTCGACGCCCTGCCCGAAGGCCGCCCGCCTCTGGGCCCAGCCGCTCGCGCGGGCGTGTTCGAGGCGCTGGGCTTGCTCCTGAGCGCCAACACGCGGTCGATGGACGCCCCCAGCCGCGTCGACGACGAGCGCTTCGCGGTCTTGCTCTCGGGCGTGGGGCTCGCCACCGCGCACGCCCGCATGGAGCAACTGCGGCGGCAATGCGCCACGCAACT
>JANONH010000359.1:0-3800 GCA_031420735.1 Methylibium sp. | reverse complement strand
TCGGCGGTCAAGAACGCACTTGAGCAGACGCCGCCCGAACTCGGTGCCGACATCGCCGAGCGCGGCATGATGCTGACCGGAGGCGGCGCCTTGCTGCGCGACCTGGACCGCCTGCTGGCCGAGGAAACCGGACTGCCAGTGTTGGTCGCCGAAGACCCGTTGACCTGTGTGGTGCGCGGCTGCGGCATGGCGCTCGAGCGCATGGAGCGCCTGGGGTCCATCTTCACATCCGAGTGACGCACAAGCGCCCCACGATGCAGTCCCGAAGCCGGCGCGTGGCCCACGTGGCCGGCTTCTTCGTTTCACCCCCTGGCGAGTCGTCCCGCTGACCATGCTCGGCACCATCGATCGAACCCCGCCGCCTTTCTTCAAGCAGGGCATCTCGGCGCTCACCAAACTGGTGTTCTTCTCCGCGTTCGCCCTCTTCCTGATGGTGGCCGACACGCGTTTTGCGCTCACCTTGCCGCTGCGCGCGGCCATGGCCACGGCCTTGCACCCGATCGAGCGGGTGCTGCTCGTGCCGGTGAACGCCTGGGACACGGTGCATGCTTACTTCGCCGGCATCGCCAGCGCCCGCGAGAGCGAAGACAGCGCCCTGCGCACCCTGGCCGCGCAGGCCGAGCGCAGCGCCCGCGTCGAGCCGCTGATGCATGAAAACGAGCGCCTGCGCGAGCTGCTGGCGCTGCGCGCCCGGTTCACCGTGCGCACCGAGGCCGCCGAAGTGCTTTACGAGGCGGCCGACCCCTACACGCGCAAGATCATCATCGACCGCGGCGCCACGCACGGCATCCGGGCGGCCTCGCCCGTGGTCGACGCCAATGGCGTGCTGGGTCAAGTCACGCGCGTCTACCCACTGGCCTCGGAAGTCACGCTCCTCACCGACAAGGACGCCGCCATTCCCGTGCTCAACACGCGCACGCAGGCGCGCGCTGCCGCCTACGGCGACCCCGGCAGCGTGGCCGCCGGCGCCGGCATGGAGCTGCGTTTCCTTGCCAGCAATGCGGACGTGCAGGCCGGCGACCTGCTCAGCACCTCGGGCGTGGACGGCATCTACCCGAGCGGCCTGGCGGTGGCAACGGTCATTGGCGTGGACCGGCTGGCCGGCTCGACCTTCGCCAAGATCACGCTCACCCCGGCTGCCCAGCCCGACAGCGCCCGCCACGTGCTCGTGATCGAGCCGCTGAACCTGCAGTTGCCGCCGCTGCCGGTGGAGCCGCCGGCGAGCGCCCCCTCGTCCAAGCGCGGCGCGAGGTCCAAGCGGTGATGCCCCAACGCCTGCAAGGGGGCCGGCCATGATGATCATGGACCGCTCTGGCGACCAGCTGCTGCTGCCGGTCAACACCTTCTTCATGTGGGCGTCGCTGCTGGCCGCGTTGCTGCTCAACCTGATCCCGTTCGGGCGGGTGAGTGCGATGCCCGATTTCGTCGCGCTCGCACTCGTGTTCTGGAACGTCCAGCAGCCGCGCCGAGTGGGCATTGGCGCGGCGTTCGTGTTCGGCCTGCTCATGGACGTGCACCAGGGCGCCTTGCTCGGCCAGCATGCCCTGGCCTACACGCTGCTCAGCTTCTTCGCCATCATGATCCACCGGCGTTTGCTCTGGTTCAGCGTGCTGGCCCAGGCGCTGCAGATCCTGCCGCTGTTCGTGGCGGCGCACCTGGTGTCGGTGGTGGTGCGACTGATGTCCGGCGGCGTCTTTCCGGGTTGGAACCTGTTGTTCGCGCCCCTCATCGAATCCCTGCTCTGGCCGGTGGCCTCGTTGCTGTTGCTCGCGCCGCAGCGCCGAGCGCCCGACCGCGATGCGAATCGCCCGCTCTAGGACTCGGGCCTGCGAACGCTACCGTGACCGAACTCAAGAACCTCGAGCAGGAACTCGGCAGCTTCCGGCTGCGGCTGATCGTCGCCGCGCTGCTGGTGTTGTTCGGCTTTGGCCTCTTGGTGGCGCGGCTCGTGACCTTGCAGGTGGCGCGCCACGACGAGCTGTCCACGCAAGCTGAGAACAACCGCATCACGGTGCTGCCGGTGGTGCCCAACCGCGGCCTCATCCTCGACCGCAACGGCGTGGTGGTCGCCAACAACTACTCGGCCTATACGCTCGAGCTCACGCCGAGCAAGATCGACGACCTCGAGGCAACGATCGACGCGCTCTCTCGGGTGGTGGACATCGGCCCGCGCGACCGCAGGCGCTTCAAGCGGCTGATGGACGACGCCAAGAGCTTCGAGTCGCTGCCGATCCGCACCAAGCTCGACGACGAGGAGGTCGCCCGTTTCACCGCGCAGCGTTTTCGCTTTCCGGGCGTGGACATCAAGGCGCGCTTGTTTCGCAACTACCCCTACGGCGAGTTGGCCAGCCACGTGCTGGGCTACATCGGGCGCATCAATCAGTCCGAGAAGGAAGCGATCGACGAAACCGAAGAAGCCGCCAACTACAAGGGCACCGATTACATCGGCAAGCTCGGCATCGAGCAGCGCTATGAAGCCGAGCTGCATGGCGTGACCGGCTTTGAAGAGGTCGAGACCAGCGCCGGGGGCCGGGCGGTCAGGCGCTTGCGCGCCAAGCCGCCCACGGGGGGGAACACCGTGCGCCTGTCCATCGACATCAAGTTGCAGGCGATGGTAGAAGAACTGTTCGGCGAGCGGCGCGGCGCGCTGGTGGCCATCGACCCACGCACGGGCGAGGTGCTCGCCTTCGTGAGCAAGCCGACCTTCGACCCCAACCTGTTCGTCGACGGCATCGACAGCGAGAGTTGGAAAGAGCTCAACGAATCGCCCGACAAGCCGCTGCTCAACCGCGCCCTGCGCGGCACCTATCCGCCGGGGTCCACCTTCAAGCCTTTCATGGCCATCGCCGCACTCAACAGCGGCAAGCGCACGCCGCAGCAGACGACCTACGACAACGGCGTGTTCCAGTTCGGCAACCACCGGTTTCGCAGCCACGGCGACGGCGGCCTGGGCGTGGTCGACATGAACCGCTCGATCGTCAAGTCGAGCAACGTTTATTACTACCAACTCGCCAACGACATGGGTGTGGACCTGATCCACTCCCAGCTCGAGCCCTTTGGTTTCGGCCGCAAAACCGGCATCGACCTGCTGGGTGAAGTCACGGGCGTGCTGCCCTCCACCGCGTGGAAGCGCAGGTACTACAAGAAGCCCGAACTGCAGAAATGGTATGCGGGCGAAACCATTTCGCTGGGCATCGGCCAGGGCTACAACACCTTCACCATGCTGCAACTCGCCAGCGCCACCGCCACCCTGGTCGCGGGGGGCCAGCGCTTCGAGCCCAGGCTGGTGCGCGAGATCGAGGACGTCGCCACGCGCGAGACGCGGCTGGTGTCGGCCGAGGCGCTCAGCCCGCTGGCGCTCGCGCCCGAGCATGTCGAGGTCATCCGCAAGGCCTTGCACGGCGTCACGCAGGAGGGCACGTCGACGCGGGTGTTCGCGGGTGCGGGCTACAAGAGTGGCGGCAAGACCGGCACCGCGCAGGCGGTGGGCATCGGCCAGAACGAGAAGTACAACAAGAACCGCATGACCGACTACCTGCGCGACCACTCGCTCTACACCGCCTTCGCGCCGGTCGACAACCCCCAGGTGGCGCTGGCCGTGGTGGTGGAGAACTCCGGCTTTGGCGCCGAGGCCGCCGCCCCCATCGCGCGACGCGTGCTCGACTACCTGCTGCAAGGCCTCTACCCCAACCCCGAGGACATCGCGCTAGCCCAGCAGGGCAAGGCGGGGGCGCCGGTCGGCGCACCGCGGCTCGCGGCTGAAGTGTCGCTTCGGGCGGTGACGCCGGGATCGGTCGCGC
>JANONH010000358.1:0-20629 GCA_031420735.1 Methylibium sp. | reverse complement strand
ATCGACAAGGCCAAGAGCCGGCTCGGCGCGGTGGTCAAGCTCGTCAAGCGAAAAGACGTCGGCGAGCTCATCAACGCCTGCGACGCCGGGCGCGAGGGCGAGCTGATCTTTCGCCTCATCGTGCAGTACGCCGGCACCACCGGCGCGAGCAAAAAGGCGATCGACAAGCCGGTGCGCCGGCTGTGGCTGCAGAGCATGACGCCGCAGGCCATCCGCGACGGCTTCGACGCCCTGCGCAGCGACGAGCAGATGCACGGCCTGGCCGACGCCGCCAAGAGCCGCAGCGAGGCCGACTGGCTGGTGGGCATCAACGGCACGCGCGCCATGACGGCCTTCAACTCGCGCGACGGCGGCTTCTTCCTCACCACCGTGGGCCGGGTGCAGACGCCCACGCTTTCGATCGTGGTGGAGCGCGAAGAAAAGATCAGGAAACACGTCTCGCGCGACTACTGGGAATTGAAGGCGAGCTTCGACGCCCAGGCCGGCCAGTACGAAGGCAAGTGGTTCGACCCGGCCTGGAAAAAGTACGACGACGCCGAGCGCCGCGCCGACCGCGTCTGGGTGCAAGCCGACGCCCAGGCGATTGCCGAGGCGGTGCGCGGCCAGGCGGCCAGCGTGAGCGAGGAGGCCAAGCCCAGCACCCAGGCCAGCCCCCAGCTCTACGACCTCACCCTGCTGCAGCGCGAGGCCAACTCGCGCTTCGGCTTTTCGGCCAAGACCACGCTGTCCATCGCGCAGGCGCTCTACGAGAAGCACAAGGTGCTGACGTATCCGCGCACCGACTCCAAGGCGCTGCCCGAGGATTACGTCGACGTCGTCAAGCAGACGATGAAGATGCTCGCCACCGAGGACTTGCCGGGGCCGCTGCGCGCACTGAGCGCGCATGCAAAGAAGGCCCTTGCCGAGGGCTACGTGAAGCCCAACAAGCGCATCTTCGACAACGCCAAGGTGTCGGACCACTTCGCCATCATCCCCACTTTGCAGGCGCCCAAGAGCCTGTCGGAGATCGAGGCCAAGCTCTACGACATGGTGGTCAAGCGCTTCGTGGCGGTGTTTTATCCGCCGGCCGAATTCATGCTCACCACGCGCATCTCCAGCGTCGCCGTTGCGGGCAAGGAGCACAAGTTCCAGACCAATGGCAAGGTGCTGGTGCGCCCGGGGTGGCTGGCGGTCTACGGGCGCGACATCGACGACGCCGACGCCACCCTGGTGGCTGTGCTGCCGGGCGAAGTGGTGCAAAACGCCGGCGTCGACGTCAACGCGCAAAAGACCAAGCCGCAGCCGCGCTACACCGAGGCCACCCTGCTGAGCGCCATGGAAGGCGCGGGCAAGCTGATCGACGACGAGGAGTTCCGCGAAGCCATGGCCGAAAAGGGCCTGGGCACACCGGCCACGCGCGCGCAAACCATCGAAGGCCTCATCTACGAGAAGTACATGCACCGCGACGGCCGCGAACTGGTGCCCACCGCCAAGGCCTTCCAGCTCATGACCCTGCTGCGCGGGCTGCAGGTCGAGGAGCTGACGCAGCCCGAACTCACCGGCAACTGGGAGCACCAGCTGGCCGAAATGGAGAAGGGGCGCCTGAGCCGCAGCGCTTTCATGGCCGAGATCGCCGCCATGACCGAGCGCATCGTCGCCAAGGCCAAGGAATACGACCGCGACACCATCCCGGGCGATTACGCGACGCTCAAGACGCCCTGCCCCAAATGCGGCGGCGTGGTGAAGGAAAACTACCGCCGCTTCACCTGCGTGGGCACCCGCGCCGACGAGAGCGACCCCTGCGGTTTTTCGATCAGCAAAATTCCCGGTGGGCGCAGCTTCGAGCCCGGCGAGGCCGAAGTCTTCATCGCCGCGAAAAAGATCGGCCCGCTCGAGGGCTTTCGCTCCAAGGCCGGCTGGCCTTTCACTGCCGAGCTCAAGCTCGCCTACGACGAGGAGCTGGCCAACTGGAAGCTCGAGTTCGACTTCGGCGAAGACGCCAAGAAGGCCGAGGGCGATGGCACGCCGGTCGACTTCTCCGAACAGCAGAGCCTGGGCGCCTGCCCCAAATGCAAGGGTCACGTGTTCGAGCACGGCGCCAGTTACGTGTGCGAACACGCGGTCGGCGCCACCGTCACCTGCGATTTCAAGAGCGGCAAAATCATTCTGCAGCAGCCGGTGGCGCGCGAGCAGATGACGCGGCTGCTGCAGCAAGGCCAGACCGAACTGCTCGAGAACTTCGTCTCCAACAAGACCCGGCGCAAGTTCAAGGCGCGCCTGGCCTGGGACGCGAAGGAGGGCAAGGTCGGCTTCGCTTTCGAACCGCGCGCGGCCAAGAAGGTGCCGGCCAAGAAGGCGGCGGCGAAGAAGGCGGTCTGAGAGACAGCCCGGCGCGGTGCGCGCCCCGAGCGGGCCTGCATGACGCGCCACCCGTGGCCCGCGCCGGCAGCAGCCGGTGCCGCGTGCCGTGCCGACGCGCGCCTCAGCGCAACACCAGCACCGGCACCTTGCTGTGGGTTAGCACCTTGAGCGTCTCACTGCCGAGCAGCAAGCCTTGCAGCCCGCGCCGGCCGTGCGAGGCCATGACGATGAGGTCGCAGCCGCTTTTCTCGGCGGTGCCGGCGATCGCCTCGTGCGGATGGTCGCTGACGACGGTGCGGGTCTCGCACGCGACGCCTTCCTCGCCAGCGCATTGGCGCACGGCCTCCAAGTACTTCTCGGCCTGCTTGGTGCAGTCGGCGATGAACTGCTCGCGCGTGTCTTCGAGCATGGCGACGTGATAGGTCAAGACGTGAAACTCGGGCAAAACGTGCACCGCCGTAACGCGCGCACCTTGCTCCTTGGCCAGGCGCAGCCCTTTGCGGACCGCCTCTTGCGACAAGGCCGAACCGTCGGTCGGCAACAGTAGGTGCTTGAACATGGCGAGCTCCTGAGGGTGAACTGCGAAATGCAGGGTGCGAAGCACAGGTCATTTTGAAACTAAGTTAGTGCAAGCGAAAACCGATTGCCAGCGGCCCCATGCGCGCGTCGGGCATTCGAGGTCGCCAAGGCCACTTGGGTACGCGTCTACATGCCGCGTTGGGCGCTGTGGCAGCGCGTGCGGGCTGCGTTGGTCACGCGTGAACATTTCAGCGTTTCGGGCGCCCGGATTCGGGTGTTGTTCGGGCCGCCGGTGAGGCCTGTCGGGCGGCCTGGGCAGCCCGCATCGCCAAGCGGGCCACGCGGCAAGTCCGCGCTTTGCGACAATCGAGGCCATGGACGCCAAGGACAACACCGACACGCTGATGCGGCGCCTCGGCGAAGCCGCACGCGCCGCATCAGCCGTGCTCGCCAGGGCGCCCACCGCGACCAAGAATGCCGCCCTCGCCGGGCTCGCGCGGGCCCTGCGCAGCCAGCGCGCCATGCTCTGCACCGAGAACGCGCGCGACCTCGACGCGGCGCGCGCCGCCCGGCTGGACGCGCCGCTACTGGACCGCCTGGCGCTCACCGAAGCCATCATCGAACAGATGGCCGAGGGCTGCGAGCAGGTCGCAGCGCTGCCCGACCCGATCGGCGAGATGACGAAGCTGCGCCCGCGCCCGAGCGGCATCACGGTCGGCCAGATGCGCGTGCCGCTCGGCGTCTTCGGCATGGTCTACGAGAGCCGCCCCAACGTCACCATCGTTGCTGCGGCGCTGGCCATCAAAAGCGGCTATGCCGCCATCCTGCGCGGCGGCTCCGAGGCCCGGCACTCCAACGCTGCGCTGATGAGCCTGGTGGCGCGCGCGCTGCAGGAGGCCGGCCTGCCACAAGAAGCGGTGCAGCTCGTGCCGACCACCGACCGGGCGGCGGTCGGCCGGCTGATCGCCATGCCGCAGTACGTCGACGTGATCATTCCGCGCGGCGGCAAGAGCCTCATCGCTCGCATTGCCGCAGAGGCCACCGTGCCAGTCATCAAGCACCTCGACGGCAACTGCCACACCTATGTGGACGCCGAGGTCGAGCTGGCGCTGGCCGTGCGCGTGAGCGACAACGCCAAGACGCAAAAATACAGCCCCTGCAATGCCACCGAGTCGCTGCTGGTGCACGCGGCGCAGGCCGCTGCCTTTTTGCCGCGCATCGGCGCGGTGTTCGCCGCCAAGGGCGTGGAGATGCGTTGCGACGCCGCCTCGTATTTGGCGCTGGCCGGCGTGGCGGGCGCCCAGCTTGCCGACGCCAGCGAGGCCGACTGGGCCGAGGAATACCTGGCACCTATCGTGAGCATCAAGGTGGTCGGCTCGCTCGACGAGGCCATTGCCCACATCAACCGCTACGGCTCGCACCACACCGACGCCATCCTCACCACGAACCACTCGAATGCCATGCGCTTCCTGCGCGAAGTCGATTCCGCCAGCGTGATGGTCAACGCCAGCACGCGCTTTGCAGACGGCTTTGAATACGGCCTGGGCGCCGAGATCGGCATCAGCACCGACAAGCTGCATGCCCGCGGCCCGGTCGGCCTCGAAGGGCTCACTTCGATGAAGTGGGTGGTGTTCGGCCAGGGCGAAGTGCGCGGGTGAATGTGGACCACCCCCGTTGCGGCTTCGCCGCTCCCCCTCCAGGGGGCGCCGCTGGCGGCCCGGCAGAGCCGGTCCGCGGCGGCCGCTTGATGGGGCGTTTCGTGCGCTGCGGGTCGCGCGAAGCGCGGTGGGGCCACTGAGATGACGGCCCCCATGCAGCTTCGCGACGCGCCGCCGGATGCCCGTGGCGCGCTGGTGTTGTTTTCGGGCGGCCAGGATTCCACCGCCTGCCTGGCCTGGGCGCTCGAGCGCTTTGCGCATGTCGAGACGATCGGCTTCGACTACGGCCAGCGGCACCGGGTCGAGCTCGATTGCCGGCGGCACGTGCGCCGCGCGCTCTGCGAGGCCTTTCCGGTCTGGGCCGGGCGGCTGGGCGACGACCACTTGCTCGACCTCGGGCTGCTCGCGCAAATTTCCGATTCGGCACTGACCGAGCCGCGCGCGATCGAGATGCTGGCGAGCGGCCTGCCCAACACTTTCGTGCCGGGGCGCAACCTCCTATTCTTTAACTTCGCCGCGGCCATCGCCTACCGGCGCCAGCTCAGTGTGCTCGTGGGCGGCATGTGCGAAACCGACTACTCCGGCTACCCCGACTGCCGCGACAACACCCTCAAGGCGCTGCAGGTCGCGCTGAGCCTGGGCCTGGCCACGCCGATGACGATCGAGACGCCGCTGATGTGGCTGGACAAGGCGGCAACCTGGGGCCTGACGCAGGCGCTGGGCGGCGACGCCCTCACGGCACTGGTGGTCGAGCACACCCACAGTTGCTATCTTGGCGACCGCTCGCTTCGCCACGCCTGGGGTTGGGGCTGCGGCAGCTGTGCGGCCTGCGAACTGCGCCGACGCGGCCACGAGGCCTGGCGGGGCGACGCCAATTCGTAGGAGTCGCCTGCCGCGCCGGCCCGGTCGCGTGCTTGCCGTTGGGGCCCGGGCCCGTGGCGTAGAGTGGCGCTTTCAGGGGCGCCGGGCATCGTTGACATGAGCACAAGCGGCATCGTTTTCATCGCACTGGCTGCGCTGCTGCTGTTTTGGGGCGTGGGCGCCTACAACCGGCTGGTCAGCCTGCGCAGCGCGGTAACAGCCGCGTGGGCACCGATCGACGCGCAATTGCGTCTGCGCCAAGCGCTGGCCTTCGACCTGGCGACCTTGCTGGCCAAGCTGCCGCAGATGGCCGACGAAGTGGGGCTGACCACGCTGCAGACGGTGGTGGCTGCCACGCGGCAGGCGCAGGCCGCCGCCGATCACGCGCAGGGTCGCCCCAGCAGTGCCGGTGCGATCCAGAGCCTGGGCCTGGCCGAGCAAGTGCTCGAAGGCGCCTTGCGACCGCTCGGCGTCCTGGTGCGGGCGCGCCTGGCCAAGCCGGGCGAACCACTGGTGGCCGAGCGCCTGCAGGCTTTGCTGCAGGGCCTGCAAGAGGCCGAGGGCCAGATCGCCTTTGCGCGGCGCGTTTTCAAAGAGGCGGTCGGAAGTTTCAATGGCGCCGTGCATGAGTTGCCCACGCGCCTCATCGCCGGACTGTTCGGTTTTCGTCCGGCAGCGCCGCTGCAAGGCGCCTCGCCCGACCGCGGCCCGGATTCCCAACTGGCCTCTTCCTTCGGGGACCGCGGGTGAGCGTGGGGGCGCCAGTCCCCGCCGCCACTACGCAAGGCGGCGCACTCGAGCGGCTGGCGTCGATCCACGGTCCGCTGCAGCGGCGTTGCGCGCTGCTGGCGTTGCTCGCGGCGCCCGGTTGCGAGCCGCAGTGGCAGGCCTGGGAGCGCGCCTCGGTCGGCGTCGCCCTGGCCGAGCGCATTGGCGTGGACGTGGCGGGGCTTTCGCCGGGCGCGCGCCTGCCGGTGTTCGAGGCCCTTCTCGCGCGCTACCGGCTCGCGCCGGCGAGCGAAAAACGCGAACTGCTCGAGCATGCCAGGCGCGTCATCGCCGCGGCGGGCGGCGTGAAGCCGCTCGAGAGCCTGCGCTGGCTGGCCATGCGCCACCTGCTTGGCGAGGCGCCGCAGCCGGCCACGACAGCCGCCAGCAAGCTGCCGGCGGCGGCGCTGCCGGCGGCGGCGCTGCCGGCGTGGTCGGTTTTCACCGCCTTCCTGGCGCGCAGCGTACCGAGCCCCGCTGAGGAAGAAGGCGGCATCTCCGCAATGGGCTGGGCCTGGCACGACCGCGTGCTCGCGGCGTGCGCGGCCGGTCCGCCCGGGCAGGTCGCGCCGCGCTCGGTGCCGCATGCCGAACAACTGTTGCCGGCGCTGCGCCGCCTGCAGATGCAGTCGTGGGCCTTGCGCCCGAGCATGCTCGGCGCCTTGGTGGAGGCTCTGCCCACACCGCCCGGGGTGGCCGGGCTGGAAGCACCGGCCTGCGAAGCGCTGCGCCTCGCCGCCAGCCTGCTCGACGCGCCGCTGCCGCCGCCGCTGGCCGCGCGCTTCATTGAGTTGCCGTCGCCACCCGGCGCGCTGGTTTGAAACCGCCGTCGCCTCGGCAGCGCCGTGCGCCGCTTGCGCCCGGCGTTGCGGCCGTGGCGCGTGCGCCTGGCGTCACCGGTGCGGTGTCGCTGCCGCTGGCGACGCTGCTGGCCCATGCTGCCGATGCCGTGGCGGCGGTGCGCGGCGGCCGCTCGCTGAACATGGCACTGGCCGCCACGCCCGCGGCGGCACTGCCGGGCACGCAGGCGCTGGCCTTCGGCGCTTTGCGCGGCCTCGGGCGTGCCCAGGTGCTGCGTGAACTGCTGGCGGCCAAGGCGCCGCCGCCCTGGGTCGATGCGCTGCTGCTGGTCGCACTTTCCTTGGCCGAGCAGGCGCATGCCAGCGCCCCAGGGGGCGAGCACGCCGCCCGTGAAAGCCGAGCAGCGCCTCGGGCGGTGGCTGCGGGCTATGCGCCGCACACCTTGGTGGACCAGGCGGTCGAAGCGGCCAAGCGGCACGCCCGGTCGCAGGCCGGTTTCGTCAACGCCTTGCTGCGACGCTTTCTGCGCGAGCGGGAGGCGCTGCTCGCAGAGGCGCTGCGGCAGCCGCTGGCGCAGTGGAACCACCCGCCGTGGTGGGTCGCATGCCTGCAGCGCGATTGGCCGAACGACTGGCAGGCCTTGCTGCATTTCAATGACGAGCGCGCGCCGATGACCCTGCGCGCGAATCTGCGCCGTGCCAGCGTGGCCGAGTGCCTGCAGCGGTTCGCCGGGGCGGGGATCGCGGCCCGCTCCATCGGCGGCCAGGCCATCGAGCTCGCCACGCCGCGGCCGGTGACGGACCTGCCGGGTTTTGCCGAGGGGCACTGGTCGGTTCAGGATCTCGCGGCGCAGCAGGCGGCACCGCTGCTCCTGGCGCTGCCCGGTCTGCGCGCCGGCGCCCGCGTGCTCGACGCCTGCGCCGCCCCGGGCGGCAAGAGTGCCCATCTGCTGGAGCTCGCCGACATCGATCTGCTGGCCCTGGACGCCGATCCCTTGCGCCTGGACAAGGTGCGCCAGGGCTTGCAGCGCCTCGGCCTTCACGCCCGCCTGCAGGCGGGCGACGCGAGGCACCCCGAGGCCTGGTGGGACGGCCGCCCCTTCGACGCCATCTTGCTCGACGCGCCCTGCACCGCCTCGGGCATCGTGCGCCGGCACCCCGATGTGCGCTGGCTGCGCCGACCGGGCGACGTCGCCGCCCTGGCGCGCACGCAGCGCGAACTGCTCGACGCGCTCTGGCCGCTGCTCGCGCCTGGCGGTCGACTGGTGTTTGCGACCTGCTCGATGTTCCGCGCCGAGGGGCAAGAGCAGATCGACGCTTTTTTGCAACGTGCGGCCGACGCGTTCTTGCAGCCATCACCCGGCCACCTGCTGCCTCTGGCCGACAATGCCGCCAGGGGGAATGGCGGCGCCTTGTTGGCGGTGGCCGACGGGTTTTTCTACGCCGTGCTCGACAAGCGCCTGCCCCGGCCCCGCTAGCGAAACCGCCCAATCCAACGAATTCTGTCGCCCCTCACCCGTGTCCACCGCCTGGCATCGACGCTGGTTCTTGCAGCCCCGCGTGGTTCGGCGATGGGGGCGGGTGGTGGCGTGGTTGGTGGCGCTCGTCTTCGCACTCGCATCGCCGCGCGCCCACGCCGACGGCCTGAACCTCACCGGCTTTGACCTGGTGCGCGACGAAGAAGGACTGCTGCTCGACTACACCGCGCGCATCGAATTGCCGCGCGCAGTGGAAGACGCCCTGCAAAAAGGCGTGCCGCTCTACTTCGTGGCCGCGGTCGACGTGCTGCGCCCGCGCTGGTACTGGCGCGACCGGCACATCGCCCGGGCGGTGCGCAACTGGCGGCTCACGTGGCAACCGTTGACGCGCGTCTATCGCATCAACCTGGGCAGCGTCAGCCAGAACTACGACAGCCTGGCCGATGCGCTCGGCTCGATCCAGCGCGCCACCCGCTGGAAACT
Source organism: Methylibium sp. (assembly GCA_031420735.1). Lineage (GTDB taxonomy): Bacteria > Pseudomonadota > Gammaproteobacteria > Burkholderiales > Burkholderiaceae_C > Methylibium. Next base: position 11,722 of record JANONH010000358.1, on the reverse strand, counting down.
GGCCGACTCCGCAGTGTTGGAGCGCGGCTCCGGCGAATACGTCGAATTCAGCCTGCGCCTGGACATTTCGCAGTTGCCACGGCCCCTGCAGATCGGCTTCGGCGGGCAAGCCGCCTGGGACCTCGCGCTGGAGCGCATGGCGTTCGTTCCAGCGCCGGTCGTGCGCTGAGGGGCCCGGCGTGACGACGGGTCTGCCGCGCTGGCGCCGCCGCTTTTCGCTGCTGCTGTCGCGCGGCAGCGTGCGGCATGGGTCGCGCTGGTTGTGGCTCGTCTCGCTGGCGGCCACCATCGGCGCCGCCCTGGTGTTGACCTTCCTGCTGGCCATCGCCACCAACAACCGAACCCTGTACGAGCGCCACTATCCCTGGCTGGTGGGCGTCAATGTGCTGATCGCCGTGCTGCTCGTGGCGGTGATCGCAGGCCACGGCTTGCGCCTCGCGGCCCGGGTTGCGCGCGGGCGCTTCGGCTCGCGCTTGTTGCTGCGGCTGGCGGCCATTTTCGGGCTGGTGGGGCTGCTGCCAGGCGTGCTGGTCTACACCGTGAGCTACCAGTTCGTTTCGCGCAGCATCGAGACTTGGTTCGACGTGCGCGTCGAGGGGGCGCTCGAAGCCGGCCTGGCCCTCGGACGCGGCACGCTCGACACCCTGGTGGGCGACCTGAGCGACAAGGCCCGCGTGGCCGCAGAGCGGCTGGCCGAGGGCCCCGAGCGCCAGCAGCCGCTGGCGCTGGAGCGCCTGCGCGAGCAACTCACCGCGCAAGAAGTGGCGGTGCTCGGCCCGGCCGGACAGGTGATCGCCAGCGTCGGCGCGACCGCCGTATTGGCGCCACAACGCCCGTCCCAGGCGCTCCTCAAAGAGGCCCGCAGCTCGCGCGTCGTGGCGCGGCTCGAAGGGCTCGACGACGACAGCGCGGCTTTGCGCGGCAGCGCCGCCTCGTCCGCGTTGCCGCCGCGCGTGCGCGCTCTGGCGCTCATCCCGGCGACCGGCTTCGCGCTCAGCACCGAAGACCGCTTCCTGATGGTCACGCAATTGTTGCCGGCCGGCCTGGCAAGCAATGCGCTGGCCGTGCAGTCGGCCTACCGCGAGTACCAGCAACGCTCGCTGGCACGCGAGGGCTTGCGCCGCATGTACATCGGCACCCTCACGCTGACCCTGATCCTGGCGGTGTTCGGGGCGATGTTGCTGTCGGTGACCTTCGGCAACCGCCTGGCGCGCCCGCTGCTGCTGCTGGCCGACGGGGTGCGCGAGGTGGCGCGCGGCGACCTCAGTCCGAAGCCCGTTTTCGCTTCGCGCGACGAGCTCGGCGGCCTGACGCGCTCGTTTGCGCAGATGACCCAGCAACTCGCCGACGCGCGCGGCCTCATCGAGCAGAGCCTGGCCGAACTCGAGGAGGCGCGCACCAAATTGCAAACCATTCTCGACAACATGAGCGCCGGGGTGATCGTGTTCGACCGCAGCGGCCTCATCGACAGTCTCAACGCCGGCGCCACCCGCATCCTGCGCCTGCCGCTTTCGGTCTACCTCGGCCGCTCGCTCGGCGAGGTGCCCGGGCTCGCGGACTTCGACGCCGCCATGCGCCTGCGCTTCGAGCAACTCGAAGTGGGGCGCGAACTCGGCGAGCGCGACCAGTGGCAAGACTCGTTCGCGCTGCAGGGTGCCGGCGAGCGTGAGGGCGTGACGTTGCTGGTGCGCGGCGCGCAGTTGCCCGGCAGCGCCCGCCTGGTCGTGTTCGACGACATCACCGAGCTGGTCTCCGCACAGCGCGCCGAGGCCTGGGGCGAAGTGGCGCGCCGGCTGGCGCACGAGATCAAGAACCCGCTCACGCCCATCCAGCTTTCGGCCGAGAGACTGCAACACAAACTCGAAGGCAAACTCGGCGAAAGCGACCAGCAACTGCTCGTCAAATCGGTCGCCACCATCGTCAACCAGGTGCAGGCGATGAAGCAGTTGGTCAACGAGTTCCGCGATTACGCCCGCCTGCCCGCGGCGCAACTCGCGCCGCTCGATCTCAACGAGCTGGCGCGCGAAGTGCTCACTCTGTACGCCGGGCAGCAGGAGTCGGGGCAGCTCATCGCGACCTACGCCCAGGGCCTGCCGCCGATCGAAGGCGACGCCACGCAGTTGCGCCAAGTCGTGCACAACCTGGTGCAAAACGCGCTGGACGCGGTGGCCGAGCAAGCCGAAGGCCGGGTACTCCTGCGCACCGAGGGCGGCAAGAACGAAGCCGGGCAGTGGCGCGCAGTTCGGCTCATCGTGTCCGACAATGGCTCCGGGTTCAGCGAGCGCGTGATGAAGCGGGCGTTCGAACCCTATGTCACCACGAAGATCAAGGGAACCGGCCTGGGCTTGGCGGTGGTCAAGAAAATAGCCGACGAGCATGCCGCACGCATACGCTTGGTGAACCTCGTCGCCGACGCGCTCACCGAGAACGGGCAGCCTGCGGTGGTCGGCGCACAGGTTTCGCTATCATTTTCACGATTGGCGCTTGGTCGAGAAGCGCCTGGCGGCGCCGCCCCCGCGCCCGCTGCGACACACTGAGGCCCCATGGCGAACATTCTTGTTGTAGACGACGAACTCGGCATACGTGCGCTGCTCTCCGACATCCTGAGCGACGAGGGCCACAGCGTCGAAGTCGCCGAGAACGCCGCAGAGGCGCGCAAGGTGCGGGAACGCGGGCGTCCGGACCTGGTGCTGCTCGACATCTGGATGCCCGACGTCGACGGCGTGTCCCTTCTGAAGGAATGGGGCGCCAGCAGCCAACTGACGATGCCCGTCATCATGATGAGTGGGCACGGCACCATCGACACGGCGGTCGAAGCCATCAAGCTCGGCGCGATGGCTTTTCTCGAAAAACCCATCACCCTGCAAAAGCTGCTCAAGGCCGTCGAGCTGGGGCTGGCCAAGCCGGTCGGCCGCCCGCTCGCCACGGTGACGCCGCTGCGCCGCGGCGACCACCACCGAGAAGCCCTTGCGGCCGAGCCGTCGGCCGCCCTTGCGACCGGCGCCGCCGCCTCCGTGGGCCCGCAGCACGAACAGAGCTTCGAACTCGACCGTCCTCTGCGGGAGGCGCGCGATGCTTTCGAGAAAGCCTATTTCGAGTTTCACCTCGCACGAGAGAACGGCAGCATGACGCGGGTGGCCGAAAAGACCGGGCTCGAGCGCACGCATCTCTACCGCAAACTCAAGCAACTGGGCGTGGACCTCACGCGCGGCAAGAAAGGCCTGGCCCTCTGAATAGGCCACCTGCCCGCCCGCTTGGCCCGGCAGGCGAGGTCTTTGCCTGTATGCGCGCTGTAGCGGCTGCTACACTTTCGCCCCTTGGCTCGGTAGCTCAGTTGGTAGAGCAGCGGATTGAAAATCCGCGTGTCGGTGGTTCGATTCCGCCCCGAGCCACCAGTCGATGATTGCCCATGAATCGCCCATGAATCGCCCACGCAGGGGGTTCTTGCAAAACGGCCCGCAGCGGGCCGTTTTGCATCGGGTCTTCGCCGCATGGGCCGGCGCCGGGGCTTCACGCGGCAAGGTTAGCCGCGATCTACAATTCTTTTTTCCTCTTGCTTGTCCAAGGATTCCAGGTGTTCATCTCCGAAGCTTTTGCTCAGGCCGCGCCGGCAGCTACCACGGGCAGCGACTCCAGTCTCATCACGATGCTGCCTTTGGTGCTGATGTTCGTGGTGCTCTATTTCGTCATGATCCGCCCACAAATGAAGCGCCAGAAGGAACACAAGACCATGGTCGAGGCGATCGCCAAAGGCGACGAAGTCGTGACCTCTGGCGGCATGCTGGGCAAGGTGGCTCGCCTTGGCGAAACCTACCTGCACCTGGAGGTCGCCAACGGCGTCGAGCTGCAGGTGCAACGCTCGGCGGTGGTGCAGGTGTTGCCCAAAGGGTCGCTCAAATAGCCTGTGTCGCGCTCCGCGGGGCGCCAAATGGGTTCCAGGCCGCGGTCACCGCCAGGTGTCGCGGCCTTTTGTCGAAACCAGGGAATGCTGGCGCCCGGGCGCGGTCCACAGAGCACGCGCGACGAATTTCGAGGATGTTTGAATGAATCGCTACCCTTGGTGGAAATACGCCATGCTGGCGCTGGCGCTGGTCGTGGGGCTGATCTATACGCTTCCCAACCTGTTTGGCGAGGCGCCGGCCGTGCAAATCTCGAGCGGCAAGGCCACGGTGAAGGTGGATGCGGCCCTGGTGCCACGCGTCGAGCAGGCCTTGCAGGCGGCGCAGATCCAGGCCGATTTCGTCTTGCTCGACGGCAACTCGGTGCGGGCCCGTTTCAGTGACACCGACACGCAGTTAAAGGCCAAGGACGTGATCGCCAAGGCCGTCAACCCCGACCCGGCCAACCCCGACTACATCGTGGCGCTCAACCTGCTGAGCCGTTCGCCGAAATGGCTCACTGCCTTGCATGCCCTGCCCATGTACCTCGGGCTCGACCTGCGAGGAGGCGTGCACTTCCTCATGCAGGTCGACATGCAGGCGGCGCTCGAGAAACGCGCCGAAGGATCGAGCGGCGACATTCGCAGCCTGCTGCGCGAAAAGAACATCCGGCATGCCGGTATTTCGCGCAGCGGCCAGGCCATCGAAGTCCGGTTTCGCGACACCGCAGCGCGCGACGCGGCCCGCGCGCTGCTCGTCGAGAGCTTCGCGGACCTGCAGTGGAGCGACATCGGCTCAGCCGGCGATCTGGCTCTCAGCGGACGGCTGAGCGAGCAGGCCGCGCGCACGGTGCAGGAGCAGGCACTGCGGCAGAACATCACGACGCTGCATAACCGCATCAACGAGCTTGGCGTCGCCGAGCCGGTGATCCAGCAGCAAGGTGCCGACCGGGTGGTGGTGCAGTTGCCGGGCGTTCAGGACACCGCCAAGGCCAAGGACATCATTGGGCGCACGGCCACGCTGGAGGTGCGCATGGTCGACGCCCACCTCAATTCCGACCCGCAGGTGCGCGACTTCAACCCGACCAAAATCGAGGACGCGCGCAAGGGCCTGGTGTCGCCCGGCTCCGAGTTGCTGTTCTCGCGGCGCGACGGCCGCGAGGAGCCTCTGCTGCTCTCCCGTCAGGTGGTGTTCACGGGCGAGAACCTGACCGGCGCCGACGCCTCGATCGACCAGCAGAACTCCGGCTCGATCGTCAACGTGACGCTCGACGCCAAGGGCGGTGCTGCCATGCGGGCCGCCACGCGCGACGGCGTCAAGCGCCGCATGGCCGTGGTGCTGATCGAAAAAGGCAAGCCCGAGGTGCTCACCGCACCCACCATCCAGTCCGAACTGAGCAACCGCTTCCACATCTCGGGCATGCGCAACCCCGAGGAGGCCAACGACCTGGCGCTGCTCATGCGCGCCGGCAGCTTGGCCGCGCCGATGGAGATCATCGAAGAGCGCACCATCGGCCCGAGCCTGGGCGCCGAGAACATCGCCAAGGGCTTCAACAGCGTGATCTACGGCTTTGCGGCCATTGCGATGTTCATGTGCTCGTACTACCTGCTGTTCGGACTGTTCTCGACGCTGGCCCTGGCGGTGAACCTGCTGCTGTTGGTGGCGGTGCTGTCCATGCTGCAGGCCACCTTGACTTTGCCGGGCATCGCCGCCATCGCCTTGACGCTGGGCATGGCGATCGATGCCAACGTGCTGATCAACGAGCGGGTGCGCGAGGAACTGCGCGCCGGTGCGTCGCCGCAAGTGGCCATCTCCACGGGCTACGAGCGGGCGTGGGCCACCATCCTCGACTCCAACGTCACCACCCTCATCGCGGGCCTGGCCTTGCTCGCCTTCGGCTCCGGCCCGGTGCGCGGTTTCGCCGTGGTGCATTGCCTGGGCATCCTCACGTCGATGTTCTCGGCGGTGCTGTTTTCGCGCGGATTGGTCAACCTCTGGTATGGGCGCCAGAAGAAACTCAAACAGGTGTCCATCGGGCAGATATGGCGCCCCGACGGCGCCGTGCAACCGACTGCGCAAGCCTGAAGAAAGAAAGCCATGGAATTCTTTCGCATCAAGCGCGACATCCCGTTCATGAAGCACGCGCTGGTCTTCAACGTGATCTCGTTCCTCACCTTCGCCGCGGCGGTGTTCTTCCTTGTCACGCGGGGCCTGCATTTCTCCATCGAGTTCACCGGCGGCAGCGTGCTCGAATTGGCGTATGCGAAAACCGCCGACGTCGGCAAGGTGCGAGCCAATGTCGAGGCGCTCGGCTTCGGCGAGGTGCAGGTGCAGACCTTCGGCACCTCGCGCGACGTGCTGGTGCGTCTGCCCATCCGCAGCGAAGGCAGCACCGTCAAGCAATCGGAGGTCGTGAGCCGGGTGTTCGAATCGCTTTGCGCCGCTGAAGGCGGCACGGTGCGCCAGGCCGAAGCCGGTGTCGAGCCCGGCGCGCAGTCGAGCCGCCAGCTCTGCGATGCCGCTGGCGCGGAGCCACTGAAGCTGCAGCGCAGCGAAGTGGTCGGCCCGCAGGTCGGCCGCGAGCTCGCGACCGACGGCGCCCTGGCGCTGGCCTTCGTGATCGTGGGCATCATGATCTACTTGGCGATCCGCTTCGAATGGAAGTTCGCGGTCGCGGCGATCGTGGCCAACCTGCACGATGTCATCATCATCCTGGGCTTCTTCGCATACTTCCAATGGGAGTTTTCGCTCTCGGTGCTGGCGGCGGTGCTGGCGGTACTGGGCTATTCGGTCAACGAATCGGTGGTGATCTTCGACCGGATTCGCGAGGCCTTCCGGCGTTTTCGCAAGCTGAACACGCACGAGATCATCGACCACGCGATCACCTCGACCATGAGTCGCACCATCATCACGCACGGCTCCACGCAGATGATGGTGTTGTCCATGCTCTTGTTCGGCGGCGCGACGCTGCATTACTTCGCGGTGGCGCTCACCATCGGTATCTTGTTTGGCATTTACTCCTCGGTGTTCGTCGCCGCCGCCATCGCCATGTGGCTGGGCGTCAAACGTGAAGACCTGATCCGTACCGGGCCCAAGAGCCCGGGCGATCCGGACGACCCCAATGCCGGGGCGGTGGTGTAGAGTCTTTCTCGACTTCTACTCTTTCGAGTCAGCCGCCCCCACATGGCCACCGCAGCGCCGTCGTTCACCCTCGCTGCCCATGCGCGGCGGGTGTATCTCGACACGCTGCTGCTTACTGTGCCCGCGGCGGTCCGATCGGTTGCGGCCGGGGCGAGCCGCTTCGCAACTGACAAGGCCGATCTGGCCACCCTGCAGAAGCGACAGAGCGCGCTGACCGGACTGCGCGAGCCTTTGTTGCGCTGGCAGCACGCCTTGACCGCGGCCCTGGAGGCCACTTCGGTGGGCGCGACCGCCTTGCTGCCGGGGTCGCTCGCTTCGAGCTTGTTGGCGTCCGGCAAGGCGGGCAGGGCGCCGAAGTTGCAGTTGGTCGACGACGACACGATCGAGTTGCAGATTCTGGCTTCGCACTTCGCACTGGCCATGCAGGACAAGGCTGCGTGGGAGTTCACCGACCTGCAGGCGCGCATGTTGCAGCTCGAGCAGTGTGGCGAGTTCGGCGCCAACGACGCGCTGCGCCCGCACGTGGTGGGCAAGGCCGTCATGGACAGCTGGTTGGCGGTGGGTCTGTCGCTCGAGCACTGGCGCACTTTGCAGCCCGTCTTGTCCATGGCGTTCGGCGAACTCCTCGAAGAGGCTTATCACGAAACCAATCGCTGGCTGATCGGCGAGGGCGTGCGCCCCGAGATCGACCTGAGGCCCTTTATTCGGCGCTCGATCGGCGTGCATGTCGCGCCCGACATGACCAAACCGAGCTTCGGGCCGACCGACGCCGCCAGCGGCGTGAGCGACGAGACTCGCCTCATGACGCGCATGGGCGGCATGGCGCGCCAGAGCGTCGACCATGCCGAGGCGGTGCTCGGGCGGCTCAATCGACTGGTGGGCCGGCAGGTACCGGCCTTCGCCGACACCACCGAAGCGGCGCCGTCGCCGGGCTTGGTCAAGGCGATCGCCGACGCGCAGAGCGGGCTCCAGGGGCATCTCCAAGGGCAAGGAGCCAACCGCGACGACCGCACCGAGATCAGTGCGCCAGCTCTGCTTCGCGAGTTGCAGCAGCGCAAGGTGGCTCTCAAAGAAGCCGCCACCACCCCGGTCGAGCGGGCAACGATCGAGATCGTGGCACTGCTGTTCCAGAGCCTGCTGACGGAGGAAAAAATTCCCGCGACGGTGCGTGTCTGGTTTGCCCGCTTGCAGATGCCGGTGTTGCGCGTTGCGGTGGGCGAGCCGGATTTCTTCGCCACCATGGATCACCCGGCACGTCGCCTGATCGACCGCATGGGCGCGTGCGTGATGGGCTTCGACGTCGGAACGCGCGCTGCTGGCGACGCGCTCGACAAGGAGATCAAGCGAGTGGTGCAGGTCGTCGAGGCCTACCCCGACACCGGCCGGCGCGTGTTCCAGACGGTGCTCACCGAATTCGAGCGCTTCCTCGAGCATTACTTCAAGAACGAAAACGAGGCCACCCGCAAGGGCGTGTCGCTTGCGCAGCAGATCGAGCAACGCGAAACGCTTGCCATCCAGTACATGATCGAGTTGCGCAAGATGCTCAACGAGGTGCCGGTGCAGGAGGGGATTCGCAACTTCCTTTTTCGCGTGTGGGCCGACGTTCTCGCCACCGTCGCCCTCAAGTCGGGCTCGGGCAGCGAGGCGACCAAGCTGATGAAGCGCTGCGCCACCGACCTGATCTGGTCCGCCGGTGCCAAGATCTCGCGCGAAGAGCGTGCCGCCGTGATACGGCGCCTGCCGCCCTTGCTCAAGACGCTGCGCGAAGGCATGGCCGAAGCCGGTATCCAGGCGGACAAACAGGACGAGCACATCAAGGCGCTCAACAACTCCCTCGCCGCTGCCTTTACCGCCAAGGCAGCGGCCATTCCGGCGGAGCGTCTGGACGAGCTGATGCGGCGCCTCGAAGACCTCGAGAAAATGTTGCCCGACGCCGAAGACCTCGAGATCGACGAGTCCTTGGTACTGGACCTATCGGGCCATGAGAGCACCGAGCTGCAGATCGTGATGGAAGGCGGCTCGATGCCCACGCCTGCCATGCTCGCCTGGGCGCGCGAGCTGCAGGTGGGTGGCTGGTACATGCTCGAGCACAACGGCCGCATCGAAACGGTGCAGTTGGCGTGGCAAGGTCTGGGAAAGCAGCTGTGCCTCTTCGTCTCCGAGCAGGGACGCGGTACCTTGTTTCAGCAACAGCGCCTGGCGTCGTTTTTGCAAGCCGGTTTGCTGGTGCCCGCACAAGACGAAGCCATCACGGTGCGGGCCACGCGCAGCGCCCTGGCCAAGCTCGACGCCGACCCCCAGCGTCTGCTGAACTGAGCTGCCCGCCGCCGCGCGATAAAAAGCCGCCCTTGGCGGCTTTTCGCTTTGGCAAATCCGGCGCTAGTGAATCAGCCGGTCTTCGTCGTCGACGAACAGTTCGTCGAGGATGAGCGCGTCGGGCTCCTCACCCAGGCTCCAAAACACCATCAACACGATGATCTTCAGATCTTCCAGGGCCAAGGGGCCGGCGGGGATCGCCATCGCTCGATCCACCACCATCTCGCGCATCGGCGCACGCAGGACGCCGGCGGACTCGAGAAAGCTCACGAAGCCGATGGAGGCCTCGCCCAAATGATCGTTCTCGGCCGCGGTGTAAACGCGCATGGCGTCCTTGCCCTGTTCGCCACCATGCGACTCGGCCGTCTCGGCAAGGCCGGCCAGCCAGCTCAGCGCGTCTTCGATTTCCTCGTTCTCGAAGCCGACCGCAGACAGTTTGCGCGACAGTTGGCGATGCTCTGGGCAGGCAGCCGGCTGCCAGTAGTTTTCGTACAGGTAAACGAGCACGTCAAACATCTCGAAACCATACCACAGGCTTGCTGGCCGAGGTCTTCGCAGCCAAGGCGACGACACGCCAAACGAGGGTTCGGCATCGCTCTGCGGCTCTTGCCGCTGTTGCCGTATGAAAGCCCCCGCACCGCCTGCCCGAAGCGCAGGGCAGCAGGGTGGCTCAGGCGCGAACGAGCCGCTGGAAGCGCTGTCCGGGCATGCGCACGACTTCGCCGTTCAGCTCGAGTTCGAGCAAGTGGGCGCTGAGTTCGGCGGGTGGGGAGCCGGTTCGGGCGCTGAGTTCGTCGAGGGTCATGGGTTCATGCCCGAGACGGGCCAGCACGGAGTCGACGCAGCCGACCGCCACCACCGGCGCCACGCGCTTGGGGGCGGGGGCGGGCAACTCTTCAAGAATGTCGACCACGGAGTCGACCAGCTTGGCGCCTTGCTTGATCAGGGCCAGGCAACCGCGCGACTGCGGCGAATGGATCGAGCCCGGAATGGCGAACACGTCGCGCCCGGCCTCGGTGGCAAGCCGCGCGGTGATTAGGGAGCCTGACTGCAGTGCCGCTTCGACCACCAGCGTGCCGCGCGAGAGCCCGGCGATCAGACGGTTGCGGCGTGGAAAATTGGCTGGCAGAGGAGGCGTGCCGAGCGAGTACTCACTAATCAGCAAACCCGCGCTGGCAATGCGATGCGCCAGGGCAAGGTGGCGCTTTGGGTAGACCCTGTCAAGGCCGGTGCCGAGCACGGCGATGGTCGAGCCGACGCCGGTCAAGGCGCCTTCGTGGGCGCAGCCGTCAATGCCCAATGCCAAGCCCGAGACCACAGTGAGCCCGGCCGCGCTCAGCGCTGCCGCGAAGGAGCGAGCGTTCTCCGCGCCCTGGGGGGTCGGATTGCGGCTTCCGACGACGGCCAGGCAGGCGGCGTTAAGCAATTCGCTGCGCCCCACGGCGTACAGCAGCAGCGGCGGGTCGGCGGTTTCGAGCAAGGCGCGGGGGTAGGCCGCGTCGCCCAGCGTGATCACGTGTCGCTGCGCCGCTTGTGCGGACTCGAGCCATTTCCAGGTGACGTCGGTCGCGGCCGTCGCATCGGCCGTGAGCAAGGCTTGGGCCTGAGCCGGCTCGAGCAGCTCGCGCCGCGCCCGAGCCGGCGCGTCCCGGACAGCTTGCGCCGAACCAAAGTGGGCGAGCAGGCGGCGCGCGCTTTCGAGGCCGACGCTCGGCGTCTCGAGCAGCCAGAGCCAGGCGGAAAGTTCGTCGCGATCGATCATGGAACACGATTCGACCCGCTTGCGCGGAAGCGCGCAAGCGTCGCGGTGCTCAAGGCTCGCTAAAGCGGTCGCCGCGGCCGACGGGTTCTTGCACGTTCAAGATGAGCGCATACGACATCTTCTGGAAGACGCGAAACACGAACAAGAGTCCGTGGCGCTCGTCGGGCAAGCGGATCGTTTGGGCCGCACCCGAGCTCAGGTCGCGCTCGAGGGCGCCGGCTCGCCACAACGCGAGCACGTGACCTCGTTCGAGGCCGTCCTGCGAGCCCTTGTTCAGTGCGACGATCTGGTTTTGTCCGGCGTTGAGCGCCTCGCCGTAGACGGAGACGATGCGCCCGTTGACGGGGCCAGCCGGAGGCCGCGGCACGTAGGGCGAAAAGTCGCGAGGCTGCGACGGCGCCAGGCGGTTTTGAACGTTTGCCTCGAGGCGGTTCGAGGTGATGCGGAAAGTGGCCGGGACGATTTCACCGCGCGCATTGGTTTGTCCCTCGCGCTCGTACTGCGCCGTCGCCACATAGGTGCCTTCGTAGCCGAGGATCGCGTTGGTTTCCGGGTCGCGCAGGATTTTGGGCTGCTGGAACACGCGCCATTCCCGCACGGCGCCGAGCTCGCCGCGCACATAGGC
>JANONH010000357.1:0-13218 GCA_031420735.1 Methylibium sp. | reverse complement strand
ATCGCCACGGCGATGCCGCCGTCGCTGGCCCAGCAGGTGCGGCCCGGCCCGGTCTCGCAGGACGGTGACTGGGCCCTGCTGGCACGCAACGCTGCGGTGGCTGCCAAGCTGCGCCAGTTGCTGCCTCGCTTGGAGGCGGTCCTGCTCGAAAAGGGCTGGCCGGGAGCGATTCGGGTGCGGGTGCAAACGGAAGGCGCATAGAACACAGTTCGCTGCAAACTTGCCCGGCTTGGGCAAGCCTGCGACCTTTTGCGGCCCGACAAGCACTTGCATGTCGCTTCAGCGTCGAGTCGTTACGGGCAGCACTGCGGGGCGCGCAACCGACGCCACCGGGCCAGCCACCGACGCCTTGGTGCGTTGGGCCGTCGTCGGTTTCTTTGCGCGCTGTTCCATCTCCGTGAGCGCCAGCACGGTTTGTTCGGTGATTTCCCGGGCAGTGGCCGCGTCGTAGACGAGAGCGTTACGCTTGGCCGCCGTGCGCATTTGCGTGGTCGATGGGCTCATCGACTCGAGCGCGATTTCGATGGTCCTGTCGGCGCTGCGGGCCTCGATGACCTCGACGCCGTTTCGTTGTCTTGCGGCGACGATCTCGATTCCCATGGTGGCGAGCGCCAACAGAGAGGCGTTCTTGACCTGGGCAGTCGACGCGGTAAATGTGCGAAAACTCACGCTGTTTGCGGTGTGCGTGACGCCGGCGGAAGCGCCTACGCCGAGCGCGGTGATCGCCAAGGCTTCGCAGCCGCCCAGACCGACCGCCAAGACGACCAGTACCCATGCGCAGGAACGAGACCAACGCGAACGCTTGCCACTCGGCGCCATGACACGCTGCCTTGCTCAGTCGGATGGGCAGAGTGCGACGCAATGTGCGTGCCGGCCCCAGAGGGCACCGACTGGTGCTGTGCACTGCCCTCAGTCGTGGTCCTCTTGGACCCGATGGCGCAATGCCACCCTCGCGGGCCAGCTCGCGTTCGATGATGACGTCGAATAGCCGATCAAGGTCCGCCTCGGCCGCGCGAGTCAGACGAACACGGAAGCTGACAAATCGGTCGTATCTTCTGGTGCCGGCTGTCCGAATCGAACGGACGACCTTCCGCTTACAAGGCGGGTGCTCTACCAACTGAGCTAAGCCGGCATGGACCGTCGTCGAGTTTAAAAGCCGCGGCTTACTTGACGCGCTTGAGCGACGGCGGTTTGGGGCCGCCCGGATCGGAATCGGAAGCTTCGCCCTGGATGACCGCCTCACCAGACCCGAGGCCTGCGCTCGAGCCGGCCGGCGCAGGCGCGAGGCGCAGGCCGCGCACCGATGCATCGGGTGCGGCGCCTGAGGCCGCCGCGTCGGTGGAACCCGGCGACGCAGCAGTGCCCGCGCTCGAAGGCGGCGCGGGAAACGCCATGCCTTGCCCGTTCTCGCGCGCGTAGATCGCGATCACGTGGCCAACCGGCACCATGATCTCGCGCGCCGTGCCGCCGAAGCGCGCCTTGAAGCTACTGAACTCGTTGCCGAGTTGCAGGTTGCTGGTCGCCTCGAAGCTTGCGTTGAGAACGATCTCGCCGTTCTTCACGTACTCGTTGGGCACCTCGACGCCCACGCCCACCAAGACCGCCAGGTAGGGCGTGAAGCCGTTGTCCGTGCACCAGTCGTGAAGCGCTCGGATCAGGTAGGGCCGCGTCGAGGCGCCCTGTGAGCCGGGCCCGTCTGGAGTGACCGGGATCGTCATCGATCGAGCCCTGCGCGGCGCCTACTTGCGCATCACCTTTTCCGAAGGCGTCAGCGCCTCGATGTAGGCCGGCCTCGAGAAAATTCGCTCGGCGTACTTCAGCAGCGGCAAGGCGTTCTTCGAGAGATCGACCTGGTAATAGTCGAGGCGCCACAACAGGGGTGCAATGGCCACGTCGAGCATCGAGAAATCGTCGCCCAGCATGTACTTGTTCTTCAAGAAGATCGGCGCGAGTTGCGTCAGCCGGTCGCGAATCTGGCTGCGCGCTTTCTCGAGCTGCTTGTCGGTGGCCTTGGCACCGCTGCGGCCTTCGAGGAGGTTGACGTGAGCGAACAGCTCCTTCTCGAAGTTAAAGAGAAAGAGCCGCACGCGCGCGCGCGCCACCGGGTCGCCCGGCATGAGTTGCGGGTGCGGGAAGCGCTCGTCGATGTACTCGTTAATGATGTGCGACTCATACAAGATAAGGTCGCGCTCCACCAGGATGGGCACTTCGTTGTAGGGGTTCATGAGCGCGATGTCTTCGGGCTTGGCGAACAGGTCGACATCGCGAATCTCGAAGTCCATGCCCTTTTCGAACAGCACGAAACGGCAGCGGTGCGAGTAGGGGTCGGTCGTTCCGGAATAAAGCACCATCATCTTGGCGGCTCCTGTCGCCCGAAGGCAGTCCAATAAAACACAAAGCGCAGTGAGCGGCTTTGCAGCCCACTGCGCGACTCGCGCACACCCTCTCGGGTGTCGGCGTCAAGCACTCACTTCACGTCTTTCCAATAGGCGGCGTTGAGCCTCCAGGCGATCACCGTGAACCCGGCGAGGAAAAACAAGACCCACACGCCGATGCGCACCCGCTGGTTGCGGTTCGGCTCGGCCATCCAGTGAAGGTAGGCCACCAGATCGCCGACGGCTTCGTCGTATTCATAGGGGCTGAGCTTGCCCGGGGCGATTTGCTCGAAACCGTCGAAGCGGTGCACGGTCTTCGAGGGATCATGGGCGTCTTTCACGTCGACATAGCGCGCACTGCGCTGGCCTTGCAACTCCCAGAGCACGTGCGGCATGCCAACGTGCGGAAAGACCAAGTTGTTCCAGCCGGTGATTTTGGTGTCGTCGCGGTAGTAACTGCGCAGGTAGGTGTAGAGGTAGTCCGCGCCGCTGCCGCCTTCGCCCGCGCGCGAGCGGGCGACGAGGCTGAGGTCCGGCGGCTGTGCGCCGAACCAATCGTTGGCCTGGCGGGCGTTCATGGCGACATTCATGGTGTCGCCGATCTTGTCGGTCGCAAACAGCAGGTTCTGCTTGATCTGGGCTGGCGACAAGCCGATGTCCTGCAGGCGGTTGTAGCGCATGTAAGAAGCGGCGTGGCAGTTCAGGCAGTAATTGACGAACAGACGTGCACCGTTTTGCAAGGCGCCGATGTCGGTCGATTTACCCTCGGGAAACTTGTCCCACGCCACTTTGCCGTCGGCAGCCAAAACGTTGCCAACCAAGGCCGCAGCAGTGAAGAGAGCGGTCAAAAGAGCGGCAAGCAAACTTTTCATCGTTCGGGCTCCTTCTCGCTCAATGCGCGGTGAAAGTGACGCGCTCGGGCACGGGCTTGAAGCGGCCCAGCGTGCTCCACCAGGGCATCAGCAGGAAGAAGCCGAAATACACCAAGGTGCCGATCTGGGCCAGCGCCTCCGACAGGGCCGAAGGCGGAAGGATGCCAAGATAGCCGAGCACGAAGAAGAAGGCCACGAAAACGCCGTAGACCGCCTTGTGCCAACCCGGCCGGTAACGGATCGACCTGACCGGGCTGCGGTCGAGCCACGGCAGGAAGAACAAGATGATGACGGCACCGCCCATCACGAGCACGCCCCAGAACTTGGCGTCGAAGGTTTTTAAAAGCACCACGGTCGCGACGGCCGCAACTGCGATGGCGATCTTCGCGACACCCCCGAAACGCCCGCGCAGCATGGCAAGAACGGCGCCCAGGGCGACGAGTGCCGCCAAGACGTTGACCATCAGATCGGTGGTCGCGCGCAGCATCGAGTAGTAGGGCGTGAAGTACCAGACCGGTGCGATGTGCGTCGGCGTCTTCAGGGGGTCGGCGGGGATGAAGTTGTTGTACTCGAGGAAGTAGCCCCCCAACTCCGGCGCGAAGAAGATGATCGCCGTGAAGATCATCAGAAACACCGACACGCCCATGAGGTCGTGAACCGTGTAGTACGGGTGAAACGGGATGCCGTCGAGCGGCAGGCCGGTCTTGTCGTCCTGGGTCGACTTGATTTCGATGCCGTCGGGGTTGTTCGAGCCCACCTCGTGCAGCGCGACGATGTGGGCGGCAACCAGCCCCAGCAGCACCAAGGGCACAGCGATCACGTGGAAGCTGAAAAAACGGTTGAGCGTCGCATCCGACACCACGTAATCGCCACGGATCAAGAGCGCCAACTCGGGCCCGATAAAGGGCACGGCCGCGAACAGATTGACGATCACCTGCGCGCCCCAAAAGCTCATCTGCCCCCAGGGAAGCAAGTAGCCCATGAAGGCTTCGGCCATCAAGCACAGGAAAATGGCGCAGCCGAACAGCCAGACCAACTCGCGCGGCTTGCGGTAACTGCCGTAGATGAGGCCGCGGAACATATGAAGGTAGACCACCACGAAAAACGCCGAGGCGCCGGTCGAGTGCATGTAGCGCACCAGCCAGCCCCAGGGGACGTCGCGCATGATGTACTCGACCGAAGCAAACGCCAGCGCGGCGTCCGGCTTGTAGTGCATCACCAGGAATATGCCGGTGACGATCTGGATCACCAGCACCAGGAGCGCGAGCGAGCCGAAGAAATACCAGAAATTGAAGTTCTTCGGCGCGTAGTACTCGGCGAGGTGTTCGTTCCAGAGCTTCGTCGCCGGGAAGCGAGCGTCGATCCAGCCGAGGAGTCCTTCTGCAGCCGGGGCGTTGGCAGGAGCGTGCTTGATTTGAGCCATGTTCGTCTAAAGCCTTCAGGCTTTCGCTTCGCCGATCAGCAAGCGGCTCTCGGAGAGGAAGGTGTAGGGCGGCACCTCGAGGTTGTCGGGCGCGGGCTTGTTTTTGTAGACGCGGCCGGCCATGTCGAAAGTGGAACCGTGGCAGGGGCAGAGAAAACCGCCCGTCCAGTCGTCCGGCAAGGAAGGCTGCGGCCCCGCGGTGAATTTCTCGGACGGCGAACACCCGAGGTGCGAGCAAATGCCCACCACGACCAGCACTTCGGGCTTGATGGAGCGCCACCTGTTGCGAGTCGACTCCATCGGCGTGGTGGCTTCGGGCGTTCGCTCGGAAGCGGGGTCGGCCACGAGCGGCTCCGTTTTCTCGAGCGACTCGATCTGCTCAGGCGTGCGGCGCACGATCCAGACTGGCTTGCCACGCCACTCGACGGTCATTTTTTCGCCGGCGCGCAACTGGCTGATGTCGGCCTCGACAGCCGCACCGGCAGCGCGCGCGCGCTCGGAGGGCTGGAAGCTGCTGACGAACGGCACTGCGGTGGCGATACCGCCGACAACCCCGGCGCAGGACGAGGCAATGAGCCACGTTCGTTTGCTCCGATCGACTTGCTGCTCACTCATGGGACATCCTTGGCGCTCTCGACTCTGATGAGTTTTGATTCTTGGGCAGCCTTGGATTCTAATCGACCCACCGCGGACCTTGACCGACAGAGGTCGTCTTCAGACCCGACCGCGGGGTGGTCAATACTGGCAATGGGCGATCGGGCGGCTGCGCCGCGCGGCGGAACCAAACAACGAGGAGGGGTATTCATGTCGTTCGCAACCGAGTTCAGGGAGTTCGCCGTCAAGGGCAACGCGGTCGATCTGGCGGTGGGCGTCATCATCGGTGGCGCCTTCGGCAAGATCGTCGATTCCATCGTCGGCGACTTGGTCATGCCGGTGGTGAGCAAGCTGTTCGGCGGGCTCGACTTCTCGAGCTACTACCTCGGCTTGGCCGGCCAGGCAGCGGGGCTGCCCTTGGCCGAGGCGAAGAAGCTAGGTGCGGTGTTCGCCTACGGCAATTTTTTCACGGTCGCGCTGAATTTCGCGATCTTGGCCTTCATCATTTTCATGATGGTCAAACAGATCAACCGCTTGAAGAAAAACACCCCCCCGGCCGCGCCAGCAGCACCGCCGGACGAAGTGGTGCTGCTGCGCCAGATTCGCGATTCCCTGTTGGCCCGGTGATGGCCATTAACGCACCGCTTGGCGCTGCGGGCCCCACGCAGCAGCGGGGGTGCGCGGCATGATGACGCCGCGCACCGAGACGGCGCTTCAAGCGGCCTGCCTGCACATTCACGGCGCGCTCGACTCCGCGGCCGATACCCTGCTGGCTTCAACCAAGTCGCCGGGCGGCGCACGCGGGCGCGACCCGGTCGCTGCAGCGGCGCTCTCCGAACTGCAGCACAACTTGCGCGAGTTCAAGCGCGGTTTTGCGGGGCTGCTGCGCGAAAAGGTGCTCGAAGATTCCAGCGCGCACGCCACCACCGGTCGCCGCCCGCTCGACACGGTCTCCTGGGAAACGCTGACGCTGGTGGAGGAAGACGAGGTCGAAGAGCGGGTATCGGCCGACCGGCTTGGCACGCAGATCGCGCACGCCTGCGAGTGGCAACTGCGCGAACTCGACGGCTATGTCGCAGCACTGTTGCACGGCAGCACCGCCTCGCCCGAGCGCAACCCGCTGCGCCCCGCCGTCGTCGGCAAAGCGCTGCAAGGGGCCGTGCACGCCGTGATCCAAGCCGCCGACCAGCGGCGCGCGCTACTCGACGACCTTGGCCGCGCCCTGGCGCCTGCCATGAAGCCTTGCTACGCGGCCATCGTCGTCGACCTGCAGTCTCGGGGCATCCGCCCGGTGGGCATGTCGGCCCTCAAGAGCGCGCAGGGCTCCAGCACCGATTTGCAACGCGAGGGCGGCAATCGCGAAGCTGCGGGCCGGACCGGGTCGGGGTTCAAGCCTTCGACGCGCGACCCGAGCCAGGCCGAACAGATGCTCGCCTCCATGTTCGGCATTCCTTTGCCCGAACCGCAGCCAGCCGGCGGCCCCAACTCGCAGAGCGGCGCGCGGCTCGGCCCGGAGTTGCGCAATACAAACGCCAGCGCAGCGCCGGGCGGCGACCTGCAGATGCTGCAGATCTTGCGGCAGATCAATGCCAACGTCAGCCGCAGCGGCGGCTTGACGCCGCACCCGGCCAGTGCCGACGGCGCTGTCGGTGGGCGCGGATTCGCCGGCTCCGGTGCCGGGGCATTGGGCGCTCCCAACGACCTGAGCGGCCTCATGGCGGTCAACCTGATTCGCCAGCACCGCGACGAGTTGATGCGCGCCTCCAGTGGCACCCTCGACCACATGGTGATCGACGTCGTTAGCGCCTTGTTCGACCAGGTGCTCGCCGACGCCAAGGTGCCGCCGCAGGTGGCTCGCCAGATCGCGCGCCTGCAGATGCCGGTGCTGCGTGCCGCCCTCAAGGACTCGAGCTTCTTCAACTCGCGCCGGCATCCGGTGCGCCGCTTCGTCAACCGCATCGCCTCCCTCGCCACCGCCTACGAAGACCTCGAAGGCGGCCCGGGTCGAGAATTCATCGAGCGCGTGGCCGCGCTGGTGCAAGAAATCGTCGACGGCGATTTCGATCAGATCGAGGTCTACGACACCAAGCTGGCCCAGATCGAATCCCTCATCGAGCGGCAAAGCGAACGCGACGTCGGGGCGCACGCCTCGGCGGCGGCCGTCCTCGAGGTCCGTGAAACGCAATTGCGCATCCAGCAGCGCTACATGCGCGACTTGACGACGCGGCTCGAAGACGTCGAATTGCCGCCCTTCGTGCGCAACTTCCTGGCGCAGGTGTGGAGCCAGGTCCAGGTGCACGCGGCCGGCCCCCAGGGTTCGCCCGAGTGGGTGCAGCGCGCCCACCGCACGGCGCGCGAACTGGCCGTGAGCGTCCAGCCCAAGGGCGAGCCGCAGTTGCGCAAGCACTTCCTCATGGCCTTGCCGCAACTCATGAAGGACTTGAACGAAGGGCTGGCACTCATCCGCTGGCCCGAAACGGCCAAGAAAGAGTTCTTCGGGCAACTGCTGCCCTGCCACGCCGAATCGCTGAAGACCGCGCCGCCCACCGACTTCGAGCGGCGCCAGCTCAAGCACCGACTCGAGCAGCTCGAAAAAGTGGCCATCCCCACGGCGGAAACGCTCGATACGGGATCCGGGCCGCACCTGCCCTCACCGAGCGAGCATGCGGCCCCCCTGACTTTCTCGGCCGAAGAGGCCGAGCGAGTTGGCCTGGTGGACGAGAGCGCGGTCGACTGGGACGGCCAGGTGGACATCGACCTGGCCGATGCCGCCGCCGCCGCGGAAGTCGACGTGGCCCTCGACTTGCCCTCGAGAGAGAGCGCGCCGCCCACGCACGGCTCCGATTTCATCCACCACGTGCAGACCGGCATCGCCTACCGCATGCACATTCAGGGCCGCTGGCAACGCGTGCGCCTCAACTGGGTCAGCCCGGGCCGGGCTTTCTTCGTGTTCACGCACGGCAAGGCACACGCGCAAACCGTCTCGATGACCTCCCGCATGCTCGCCCGGCTGTGCGATACCGAGCGCTTTTGCGCCTTTGAACAGGCTGAGCTGATCGAGCGGGCCACCGTCCGCGCCAGAAAGCAGCTCGCCTCGATCGGCGCTAACAGCCGCAGCGGGGTTGCCAACACGCGTCTTTGAGGCCGATGTTTACACCGAGCGAGCGCCGGCCGTGCCCGCTCGGTGCTCAGCCCGCGGGCACGGCCCCGAGGCGGCGCGCCATTTCGCATGCGGCGATCAAGCTTGACGGGTCGGCGCGGCCGCTGCCGGCGAGGTCGAATGCCGTGCCGTGATCGGGGCTGGTGCGCACGAACGGCAGCCCCAGGGTGACATTCACGCCGCGCTCGACGCCGAGGTACTTGATGGGGATGAGGCCCTGGTCGTGGTACATCGCGACCACCAAGTCGAACTCGCCGCGACGGGCCCGCATGAACACCGTGTCGGGCGCCAAAGGGCCGCGGGCGTCGATGCCTTCACGACAGGCCGCCTCGATCGCCGGGGCGATGAAGCGCTGCTCCTCGAAGCCGAAAAGTCCGCCTTCACCGGCATGCGGGTTCAGGCCTGCCACCGCGATGCGCGGGCGTGCGTCGCCCCAGCGCCGGGCAGCAACATGGGCGATGCGCAAGGTCGTGAGCACGGCCTCCAGCGTCACCGCCTCGATCGCCTGGCGCAGCGACAGGTGGATGCTCACCAGCACGGTCTTGAGCTCGTCGTTGGCGAGCATCATGCGCACCGCCCCAGCGCCGGCTTCGGCCTGCAGCAGCTCGGTGTGCCCCGGGTAAGGCTCGCCGGCAGCGGCCAGCGCTCCCTTGTGAATCGGCGCCGTGACGATGCCCGCCACGCTGCCAGAGCGCGCCAGGGCGACCGCGTGGCGGATGCACGCAGCGGCGGCGGCGCCCGCCCGCGCGTCGATGCGGCCGTAGGGCAGCGCCGCGAGTTCGCCAGGCAGGCCGGCCACTGGCAACACCGGCACGCAGCGCGGCGGCACGTTGAAGGCGTCGCTCGGCCGCTCGAGCACCGCAACCGGCAGGCTCGTGTGTTCGTGCCGAGCCACCAGCGCGGCGGCGCGGCGCAGCACGGCGACGTCGCCGACCACGAAGCCGCCTGGCACGGCGCCGCGCCCCAGCGCCATCGCGACGATCTCCGGGCCGATCCCGGAGGCGTCGCCCATCGTCAGCGCCAGCGGCAAGAGGCCCGGGCTCATGCGGGGTTCTCCACGTCGATGAACTCATGCTCCAGCTCGAAGAGCTGTGCAACATGGGCCGCGACCGCTGGGGCGCCGTAGCGCTCCGTCGCATGGTGTCCGCAAGCGAAGAAGGCCACGCCGGTTTCCCGGGCGATGTGGGCCTGCGGCTCCGAAATTTCACCGGTCAGGTAGGCATCGGCACCGGCCGCAATGGCCGCTTCGAAGTAGCCCTGAGCGCCACCCGTGCACCAGGCCACCCGCTTCAAGAGCCGCCCGTCGCCTTCGACCAGCACCGGCGCACGACCAAGCCGAAACTGCAGCAGGGCCGACAGCGCCGCGGCGGTCAGGGGCTGCGCCGGACGCCCCACGAAACCCAGCTCCTGCTCGCCGAAACGGCCCTCGGCGGTGAACTTGAGTCGCGCGCCGAGCTGGGCGTTGTTGCCGAACTCGGCATGGGCGTCCAGCGGCAGGTGGTAGGCGAACAGGTTCAGTTCGCACGCCATCAGCAGGGCCACGCGCTGCTTGAGCCAGCCGGTAAGCCGGCCGTTCTGGCCACGCCAGAAGAGACCATGGTGCACCAGCAGGGCGTCGGCACCGGCAGCGGCGGCCGCCTCGATGAAAGCCAGGCTGGCGGTGACCCCGCTCACCAGCTTGGTGATGCTTGGCTTGCCTTCGACCTGCAGACCGTTCGGCCCATAATCCTTGAAGCGGTCGATCTCGAGCAGCGTCGAGAGGTAGCTCTCGAGTTCGTCGCGCGTCGTCACAACGTCTCTCCCATGCGCAAGTTCTGGCTGATTTTCTCCCAAGCGGTGACGGTTTCGTTGGCAGTGCTGTTTGTCGTGGCCACGCTCAAGCCCGAATGGCTGCAGCGCGCGCCACTGCCAGCGGGTCTGTCGCATCCCCGCACCGCCTTGCAGAACACCGTGCAGCCGGTGGCTGTGAACCCCCCGTCGGTCGGCCCTGGCAGCTACGCGGCGGCAGCCAAGCGGGCGGCCCCCTCGGTGGTGAGCATCATCACCAGCAAGACCACGCCGCAGAACAACGCGCGCGCCAACGACCCCTGGTTCCGCTATTTTTTCGGCGACCCGGAGTCGCAAACCCAGAGCGGCGTCGGCTCGGGCGTGATCGTCTCGACCGATGGTTTCGTGCTGACCAACAACCATGTGGTCGACCGCATGGACGACATCGACGTGCAGCTCTCCGATGGCCGGCGTGCCAAGGCCCAGGTCATTGGCACCGACCCGGAGAGCGACCTCGCCGTCCTGCGCATCAAGCTCGACAAGTTGCCCGCCGTGAGCTTTGGCGACTCCGACGCCCTGCAGGTCGGCGACGTGGTGTTGGCCATCGGCAACCCCTTCGGCGTGGGCCAGACCGTGACTGCGGGCATCGTCTCCGCGCTCGGGCGCAACCAGCTGGGCATCAACACCTTCGAGAACTTCATCCAGACCGATGCCGCCATCAACCCCGGCAACTCCGGCGGCGCCCTCATCGACGCCAGCGGCAATCTGATGGGCATCAACACGGCCATCTACTCGCGCTCCGGTGGCAACCTGGGCATCGGCTTTGCCATTCCGGTTTCAACGGCACAACTCGTGATGGAAGGCCTGATCAAGGAAGGCCAGGTGACGCGCGGCTGGATCGGCGTCGAGCCGCGCGATCTCACGCCCGAAATCGCCGAAACCTTCGACCTCAAGGTCAGCAGCGGCGTGCTGATCACGGGCGTGCTGCAGGGCGGGCCGGCCAGCCAGGGCGGCCTGCGTCCGGGCGACGTGGTGGTCAAGGTGGCCGACACCCCGGTGGGCAACACCGCCCAGTTGCTCAACGCGGTTTCGATGCTGCGCCCGCGCCAGGAGGCCCGCCTGAGCGTGCAGCGCGGCTCGAGCGAACTCGATGTCCGGGTCACCGTCGGGCAAAGGCCGAAGGCGGCGCCGGCTGCACTGCCGCAGCCGGTGCGCTGAGTGCCAGCTCGGCGCTCGCTGGCCAGGGAGCGCCGAGCGTGGGCCTCAGGCCGCGCCGTCCCCGGCCGGGGCGTCGGCATCGGGCGCTTGCGTGTGCTTCAAGAAAAAGCGGGCCGCCCAGATGCCGACTTCGTAGAGGATGCACATCGGGATGGCGAGTGCCAGTTGGGAGATCACGTCGGGGGGAGTCACCACCGCGGCGATCACGAACGCCACGACGATGAAATAGGCGCGAAACGCCTTGAGCTTTTCGATCGACACCACGCCCATGCGGGCCAGCACCACCACCACCACCGGCACCTCGAAAGCGGCACCGAAGGCGATGAACATGCTCAGCACGAAGCCCAGGTAGGACTCGATGTCTGGCGCCGCGGTAATGCTTTTGGGCGCAAAGCCCTGGATGAATTTGAACACCTGCCCGAACACGAAGAAATAGCAAAAGGCCACGCCCACCAGGAACAGCAGCGTGCTCGAAATCACCAGCGGCAGCACGAGCTTCTTCTCGTGGGTGTAGAGCCCGGGCGCCACGAAGGCCCACACCTGGTAGAGCACGACCGGCAGCGCCAACATGAAGCCGCCCATCAGGGTGATTTTCAGCGGCACGAGAAACGGCGAGATCACATTGGTCGCGATCAAGGTCGCGCCGGCAGGCAACTGGGCCACGAGCGGCGCGGCCAGCAGGTCGTAGAGCGCCGAGGGTCCCGGCCACAGTGCAAGCACACCGAAGCCGATGGCGACGGCAACCACGGCGCGGATCAGCCGGTCGCGCAGTTCGATCAGGTGCGCGACGAAAGGCTGTTCGCTGCCTTCGAGTTCGTCGCGTGGCTCGGGGGCGGCCACTGCTTACAAAGACCGCGGCGGGCGAAACCGCGCCACGCGCGCGGCGCCCGACTGCGCCTTGGCGCGCACGCCGTGGCGGTGGCGGTACCACTGGGGCACGGCTGCGCGCTTGACGCGCCAGTTCTTCTTCGGGTTGCGGTAGCAGGGCGGTGGCTCGCGCAGCGACGCGCGAGGATCGTAGGCGCCTGCTTCGTAAAAAGCGGGTTCTGAAGCTGCGGCCTCGCCTGCAGTCGGGGCCGCGACGCTGGAGGAGAGTTCGCCCCAGGCCTGGTTCATCTCAGAGCTGGTTTGCTGCATCTCGCTGGCCACGCTCTGTTCGACGTCGCGCGCAGTTTCTTCGAACTGCGTCTTCATTTTCTTGAGCTCTTCGAGTTCGATCGAGCGGTTGACTTCGGCCTTGACGTCGGCAACGTAACGCTGTGCCTTGCCCATGAGGTGACCGACGGTGCGCGCCACCTTGGGCAGTCGCTCGGGGCCGATCACGACCAGCGCCACCGCGCCGATGAGCGCGAGCTTGTCGAAGCCGAAGTCGATCATGCGCGCAGCCGGGGCGTGGGGAAGCCGGCGTTCAAGTTTTGCGCTTGGCCTCGACGTCGACAGTGTCGGCGTCGACGCTGCGGTTGGACGTCACTTGCTGAGAAGGTGTCGCCGGGTCGGCGCTGGTCGAGCCGTCGCGCACGCCGTCCTTGAAACCCTTGACGGCGCCGCCGAGATCGCCGCCAAGATTTTTGAGCTTCTTGGTGCCAAACACGAGCACGACGATCACGAGCACGATCAGCCAGTGCCAGATACTGAGGGAACCCATGGTGTTCTCCTGAAAACGCGGAATGGACGGTGTTCAATTCTAGGGCAGCGACCGGCCCGAGCTCGGCGCATGGCCGGCCTTGGGTGCCCGCCTCAACCCTTGACCCAGGGCCTTGGGCCGCCGATGACGTGCATGTGAAGGTGCATGACCTCCTGCAGACCGTC
>JANONH010000356.1:0-1689 GCA_031420735.1 Methylibium sp. | reverse complement strand
CGGACATGTCCCGCCCACTGCGCATCCTCGCGCGGGGCAACCGGCGCGAGCCGATCTTCGACGGGGGCGGTTGTTTCTCTTAGCCGGCAAGAAACACCGGCTCAACAGGCCCGAGGGCGGTGCGGCGACCGCGCGATTTCTGGTACCCCGGCATGAGCGCGGGCGCCGCGCCGCCTTCGGGCCAAGCGCGATATCAACGCCGAAAGCCGACCCTGACGTTCGGCGACAAGGCCGCAGACCGCCGTTGTAGTTCGTTCGAACGCTAGAGCCAATCCGTCTGCAAGGCAATCCGATGCGCCCGCGCCGAACGCTAGCAGCCAGGCAGGACGCGGTGCTCCAACGCCGGCAGTTGCGCGCGCACCTCGCGGGTCCGCGCCGCATCGATCTCGGCCAGCACCACGCCTTCGCCGTCTTCCTCGCGCACCGCCAGCACCTCGCCCCATGGGCCCACGGCCATGCTGTGGCCCCAGGTGCGCCGGCCGTTCTCGTGCAGGCCGCCCTGGGCCGGCGCGAGCACCACGCACTGGTTCTCGACCGCGCGGGCGCGCAGCAGCAGTTCCCAATGCGCCTGGCCGGTGGTGTGGGTAAACGCCGAAGGCACCAGGAGCAGGTCGCAGGGTGGCCGCGCGAGCGCCCGGTACAGCTCGGGAAAGCGCAGGTCGTAGCAGATGGATAGGCCGACGCGCCAGTCGTGGCCGGCGCGGTCGCGCAGCGTGAAGGCCACCGGCTCGGTGCCCGCCTCGAGCGTGGCGGCTTCGTCGTAGCGACGCTCGCCATCGTCGAAGCGAAACAGGTGGATCTTGTCGTAGCGTGCGACCAGGTGGCCGTCGGGCGCGAACACCAGGCTCGCATTGCGCGCGCGCTCGCCCTGGCCGGCGATGCGCATTGGCAAGCTGCCACCGACCAGCCACACGCCGCATTCGCGCGCACTGGCCGCGAGCATGGACTGGATCGGGCCCTCGCCCGGCGCTTCGGCGTGCAACAGCTTGTCGCCGTCGCGCTGGCCCATGATGCAGAAGTACTCGGGCAGCGCCACCAGTTCGGCGCCGGCCGCGGCGGCCGCCTCGATGAGTGCTGCGGCGTGCGCGAGGTTGTCCTGCACACGCGGGCTGGAGAGCATCTGGATGGCGGCGATCTTCACGGCGGTGGCTCCTGAAAAGTGGCTGCAGGCAAGGGGGCAGAAGACGGCTCGGCCAGCGCTTCGGGCACCGGGTCTTGCAGCTTGCGCTCGACGCGCTCGACCTTCGGGTCGGCCCACGGCCCGAAGACGTGGAACTGGCGCGTGCCGGCTTCGCCGATCGTGCTTCGCAGCAACCATTGCGCCACGAAGGAGCCAATGCCGAGCGCCGGGTTGATGACGGCAAAGGCGAGCGAGGCGGTGCCGGCGTTGATCTCCGGCACCACCCAGAGCTGCAGATCCTGGGTTTCTTGCGCGAGGTCGGCGCTGCCCTCCATCAGCACCACCGCCTGCACGCCGCGCATGCGCAGGTTGCGCGTGCTGGCCACGCCGCGGGCGATGCTGGCGTCGCCCGTGATGCTGTCGAAGGCGAAGCCCTGCTGGAACACATCGCGGAAATCGAGCAGCAGGCGCCGTGGCAGCGCCTGCAGGCTGAGCACGCCCAGCAGCTTGGCGATGCCGGGGTCGGCCTTGAGGAACTGGCCACCTTCGAATGCGACGTTCACTTCGCC
>JANONH010000355.1:0-1589 GCA_031420735.1 Methylibium sp. | reverse complement strand
GTTCGGTGCTGGAGAGCGTCGCCGAATTCCTGGCCGGCCAGGGCCTGGATGTTTCGCTCGACAGCGCCACCGCCGACGCCACCGGCATCACCGATTACCCCGCGCTCGACGCCGCGGCGATTGGCGCGCAATGCGACCTGGCGGTGGTGGTCGGCGGCGACGGCACCATGCTCGCCACCGCGCGCGCGCTGGCGCGCCACGGCCTGCCGCTGGTCGGCATCAACCAGGGGCGCCTGGGTTTCATGACCGACATCTCGCTGGCCGAAATGCCCGAGACGCTCGCGCCCATGATCGCCGGCGAATACGTAGAAGAGCAGCGCACCATGCTGCAGGGCCACGTCAAGCGGCCCTTCAACGACGGCAGCGGCCATGCGGTGATCTACGAAAGCTTTGCCGTCAACGACGTGGTGGTGAGCCGCAGCGCCAGCGCCGGCATGGTGGAGTTGCGCGTCGAGGTGCAGGAGCAGTTCGTCACCAACTACCGCGCCGACGGGCTCATCATCGCCTCGCCGACCGGCTCCACCGCCTATTCGTTGTCGGCCGGCGGGCCGCTGCTGCACCCGGGCATTGCCGGCTGGGTGATGGTGCCGATCGCGCCGCACGCCCTTTCCAACCGGCCCATCGTGCTGCCCGACACCAGCGAAGTGCGCATCGAAATCGTCGTCGGCCGCGGGGCCAGCGTGAACTTCGACCACCAGAGTCTGGCGAGCCTCATGCCCGGCGACTGCATCTGCGTGCGGCGCAGCGAGCACCGCGTGCGTGTGCTGCACCCGCGCGGCTGGAGCTACTACGCCACCCTGCGGCGCAAGCTCCACTGGAACACCGGCGTCGGCTCGGACGACGCGCCCGCATGATTGCGGCAAGGAAGGGCTGATGCTCAGGCGCATCGCGCTGCGCGACTTCGTCATCGTCCACGCGCTCGAACTCGAGCTGCACGGCGGCTTCACCGCGCTCACCGGCGAGACGGGCGCGGGCAAGTCGATCCTGGTCGACGCGCTGCAGCTCGCCCTGGGCCACCGTGGCGACGCCGGCGTGGTGCGTGAGGGCGCGCCGCGCGCCGAAATCAGCGCCGAGTTCGACACCCCGGCGGGCCTGCAAGAGTGGCTGGCCGAGGCCGGCTTTCGCAGTGGCGACGACAACGCTCCCCTGCTGCTGCGCCGCACGCTCGACGCGCAAGGCAAGAGCCGCGCCTGGATCAACGGCAGCGCCGCCACCGTGGGCCAGCTTCGCGAAGCCGGCGAACGGCTGGTCGACATCCACGGCCAGCACGCCTGGCAGAGCCTGACCCGCCCCGATGCCGTGCGTGCCCTGCTCGATGGCTACGGCGGCATCGACACCGCGCCGCTGGCCAGCGCCTGGAACGCCTGGCGCGACGCCGAGCAGCGCCTGGCCGACGCGCGCAGCCGCCACGCCGACCTCGAGCGCGAGCGCGAGCGCCTGCAGTGGCAGGTGGCCGAGTTGGCCAAGCTCGCACCGCGCGCTGGCGAGTGGGCCGAGATCAACGCCGAGCACCGCCGCCTCTCCCACGCGCAGGCCATCCTCGAAGCCGTGCAACGGGCGCTCGATGCCGTGCGCGACGACGACGCCTC
>JANONH010000354.1:0-12906 GCA_031420735.1 Methylibium sp. | reverse complement strand
CCGCTCCACGCCCTGGATGCGGATGCGACTGGTGCCCTGCCCTTCGATGCGCGCGCCCATCGCCACCAGCATGTCGGCCAGGTCGCGCACCTCGGGCTCCTGCGCGGCGTTCTCCAGCACCGTCTCGCCGTCGGCCAGGGTCGCGGCCATCAACAGGTTTTCGGTGCCGGTGACGGTGACCATGTCGGTGGCGATGCGCGCGCCGCTCAGGCGCTGACGCCCACCGCCTTGTGGGCCCGTCGCGGTGGCCACGATGTAGCCGTGCTCGACCGCAATGCGGGCGCCCATCGCCTGCAGCCCCTTGATGTGCTGGTCGACCGGGCGCGAGCCGATGGCGCAACCGCCGGGCAGCGAGACGCGTGCCTGGCCAAACCGCGCCAGCAGCGGGCCGAGCACCAGGATGGCCGCGCGCATGGTCTTCACCATTTCGTAAGGCGCCTCGAACACGGTCACGTGCGAGGCGTCGATGACGACGCTGTCGGGCCGCTCGACTGAGCGCTCGCCGCGCACCCCCATGTGGCGCAGCAGCGCCAGCGTGGTTGCCACGTCCTGCAACTGCGGCACGTTGTGCAGCGTCACCGGCTCCTCGCTCAGCAGCCCGGCACACAACTCGGGCAGCGCGGCATTCTTGGCCCCGGAGATGCTGAGCTCGCCGTGCAAGGGGCGGCCGCCGCGAATGATGAGTTTGTCCATGGTGCGGTGCCGCTGCGCACCGAGGTCTCGCACGCTTGGCCGGGGTGGCGCCTGGTGGAACAGGCGTCCCGCAAGCCGCGCCGACCCGGCAGCGGCTTGTTCAGTGGTGGTGGGTGCCCGTCGCGGCCGGGACGACCGCGCCCTGGGCCGCAAATTCGCTCGGCGTCAGCGTCTTCATCGACAGCGCGTGGATTTGCTCGCGCATTCTATCGCCGAGGGCGCGGTAGACGATCTGGTGACGCGCGATGCGGCTCTGCCCTTCGAACTCGGGCGAGACGATGGTCGCAAAGAAATGGCGCCCGTCGCCTTCGACCCGCAAATGCTCGCAGGCGAGGCCCAGCGCAATGAAGCGCTCGATGTCGGCGGGGCTGGGGTCGGCCATGCTCCGATCTTAAGCGAGGCTTCGAAGCGCCGCGGTGCTGGCCCCTCTCGCCCGCGCGCCGCGGTGCCGCCTTGTGGCTCAATGCCGCAGCTTGTAGCCGCTTTTCAGTAAGCCGACCGCCAGGGCCGTGACGGCGGCCAGGCTTGATGCCACCACCCCGAGGCTGAGCCAGGGCGAGACATCGCTCACACCGAAGAAGCCGCGGCGAAAGCCGTCGATCATGTAGAAGAAGGGGTTCATGTGGCTCGCGAGCTGCCAGAAAGGCGGCAGCGAGCCGACGGAATAGAACACCCCCGCAAGAAAAGTCATCGGCATGACGATGAAGTTCTGGAACGCGGCGATCTGGTCGAACTTGTCGGCCCAGAGTCCCGCCAGCAAACCGAGCGCGCCCATGAGTGCTGCGCCGAGCAGGGCGAAGACCAGTGCCCACCACGGCTCGGGCAGGCCAAGCGGCGCGAACCACAGCGCTGCGAGCAACACGCCCAGGCCGACCATCAGCCCGCGCAACACCGAGGCGCCCACATAAGCCACGAACCAGGCCCAGTGCGAAAGCGGCGTGACCAGCAGAAAGACGAGATTGCCGGTCACCTTGCTCTGGATCAGCGAAGAGCTGCTGTTGGAGAACGCGTTCTGCAGCACGCTCATCATCACCAGGCCGGGAATGAGGAAACTGGTGTAGCCGACCCGATCGAACACCTTGACGTGGTCCTCCAGCACGTGGCCGAAGATCAGCAGGTAGAGCACTGCGGTGAGCACCGGTGCGGCGACCGTCTGCACCGCCACCTTGCGAAAACGCAGCACTTCCTTGTAAAACAGCGTCGAGGCGCCGCGCAGCACCGCCATCACCGGCCGATCTCCATTGGCCGCGACGCTGCGCCGCGCATGATCTCGAGGAACACGTCTTCGAGGTCGGCGCGGCCGATCTCGAGGTCCTCGACATCGACCCCGCACGCACGCAGGGTGCCGAGCAGCCGCTCCACTTCAACGGCGTCATGTGCGGTGAGTTGCACGGCGCGCCCGGTGACCCGGGCCTGGGCCAGCAAGGCCGCAGGCAAGGCTTGGTCGGTCTTGAAGCGCAGCATGGTGCTGGCGGTGCCCGCCAGAAGATCGGCGGTGCGGTCCAGCGCCACCACGCGTCCCGCCTTCAGCATGGCAATGCGCCCGCACAGCGCCTCGGCTTCCTCGAGGTAGTGCGTCGTCAGCAGGATGGTGTGGCCCTCGCGGTTGAGCCGCGAGATGAACTGCCACAAGGTCTGGCGCAACTCCACGTCGACGCCGGCCGTCGGCTCGTCGAGCACGATCACCGGCGGGCGGTGCACCAGCGCCTGCGCCACCAGCACCCTGCGCTTCATGCCGCCGGAGAGCTGGCGCATGTTGGCGTCGGCCTTGTCGGCCAGGCCCAACTGCTCGAGCAACTCGTCGATCCAGGCGTCGTTGCGGCGCACGCCGAAGTAGCCGCTCTGGATGCGCAAGGTCTCGCGCACGCTGAAGAAGGGGTCGAACACCAGTTCCTGCGGCACCACACCGAGCAAGCGGCGCGCCGCCGCGTAATCGCCGACGACGTCGTGGCCGAGTACGCGCACGCGGCCGGCGCTGGCGCGGCCGAGGCCGGCAAGGATGCCGATGAGGGTCGTCTTGCCGGCGCCATTGGGGCCAAGCAGGCCGAAGAACTCGCCCGCCTCGATATTGAAACTCACGTCCTGCAAGGCCCGCACCTTGCCGTAGGTCTTGCAGACGGCATCGAAAGCAATGGCGGGCATCGGGGAGTTGGGCAAAGACTGTCGATTGTAGTGAGCGAGCCGTGCTCGCCAACGCATCGTCGGTGCATCGGGCGAGAGGGCTTGCCCCCTGATGCAACCACGGTGCACCGGCCGCGCCGCCTGGCTTCGCGCTCGACGCTAAGCGTGCCGCCCCACATGCGTGTGGGCCTCGCTAAGATCGGCACGGCTCGAAGCCGCTCGGCGTGGCCCTTCGCCCGGCCTCGCGCTCGGCCCTTGCCATCTCATGATCATCAAGCCATGGAGCGCCTCATGTCCGATCTCACCGCCGCCTTCAACCAAGCGGTCGCTGACTCCCTGGGCTTGCCCGTGCGGCCGGGCCACACGACTTTGCTGCGAATCTACGCCCTCTACAAGCAGGCCAAAGCCGGCGACGTGAATGGCGAGCCGCCGGATCTCGACGACTTGGTGGCCTGTGCGAAGTGGGACGCCTGGAGCG
This sequence comes from Methylibium sp., assembly GCA_031420735.1. Taxonomy (GTDB): domain Bacteria; phylum Pseudomonadota; class Gammaproteobacteria; order Burkholderiales; family Burkholderiaceae_C; genus Methylibium. Next base: position 9,614 of record JANONH010000354.1, on the reverse strand, counting down.
CGCAGGCCGGCAAGCACGCCGACGCGGCGATGCGGCAGTACATCGAGCTGATCGACTCGCTGAAGGCGTGATATGGGGCGGCGGCAGCGGCTCACGGCGGCATGAGGCGGCTCAAGCGCGCGCGCCGCTCTGCCTTCGGAAGCTTGGCGAGCCGCCCGACCTCGGCATAGAAGCGCACGAAATCGCCGCCCTGCTCTTCGAACAGCGCCTCGAACGCCGGCACCAGCGCGTTGTAGGCCGCTTGCACGCCCAGGCTGGCGTTGTTGGCCTTGGCGAACCATGCGTCGTAGCCGGCAAAACCGCCCCAGGGGCCTGCCTTCAGTTGCGCATGCTCGGCCTGCAGCGAGGCCATCAGCAGCGCTTTGGCCGCGCGCTTGTCGGACGGGCTCGCAGCACCGAGGTAGATGGCGTCGAGCCGTTCGCGCGTGCCCAGCACCAAGGCCTTGAAGTCGCGGCGCCTGGCGTCAAACAGCGCGTATTCCTCGCGCGCGCCGGCGCTCGCATGCCCGGCCATCCAGCGGGCGCCGCCCAGGCGCTCAACCGCGGTGGCGAAGCTCTCGTTGAACTCGGTGTCGCCACCCGCATACGCGACATGGTGGGCGAGTTCGTGGAACAGGAGCCGCGCCAACTCGCCTTCGGGGTAGCGTATGAAGGTGCTCAGCAGCGGGTCGGCAAAGAAATCGCCGGGCAGTTTGCCAAGCGTCGAATACGCGGGCACGGCGTAGACGCCGACTTCCAGACCCGATACCGCGAGCTCGGCAGCCAGCACCTCGGCGCCGTCGCGGGCAAAGTAGCCGCGGTATCCGACGCAGCCGACGACCGGAAAACACCAGGTCTGGAGCGTCAGCGAGAGCTCGGGCGCCGCCACCACGTTCCAGACCGCGGCGCTGCGGCCGATCTCGGCATAGCGGCGATAACTGGCGTTGTCGGGCAAGGCGAGATCGGTGACCGCAAAATCGCGCATGCGCTGGCTCAGCAGGAGTCGCTCGCGCAAGGCGGGCGCAGTGCCGGGATCGGCCAGCCAGTCCTGCACCGGGCGCGCGGCCCGCATCATGCCCAGGTGGCCCTGCACCGACTGCGCCAGGTAGCCGAGCGTGCCGCAGGCACCCAGCGCAAGCGGGGCGGCGAGAGCGGCCAGCCAAGCCAGCAAGGAGCGCGAACGCCAGCGCATGCTCAAGCGCGCTCGACCTTGAACACCCGCACGACGCCGCCGTCCGTGAGGCCGCGCGCGTCGGCGTCCAGCGCATCGATCTCGAGCAGCGGCTCGCCCTCCTCGGCAACGCGGCGGTCCTGCACCGTGATGTGCAGGGCGCAGGTGTCGGGGCAGTCGTGCGGGCAGGCGCCATGCAATTCGTGCGGCGCGGGCGTCGGCCCTGCATGCGGAGCGTTCATGCGGAAATGATGTCACACGCACGCTACGCACCCGGCTTGCGCCCTGCTCCAACAACCCCGACCCGCCTTGCGCGAGACGACGGCAGGTAAGATCGTTCGAACGCGCGAGCTTGCCCGAAGGATTCCCATGCAGCTGATCGAGTCCATCCTCGCCGACAGCGCCGCTGTGGCCGCGATCCGCCGCGATCTGCACGCCCACCCCGAGTTGCGATTCGAAGAAAACCGCACCGCCGACGTGGTCGCCAAGGCACTCGAGGACTGGGGCATTGCGGTGCACCGCGGCCTGGGCAAGACGGGGGTGGTGGGCATCGTCAAGGGCGGCGATTCACCGCGCGCGGTGGGTCTGCGCGCCGACATGGACGCGCTGCCCATCACCGAGCGCAACACTTTCGGGCATGCCAGCCGCCACCCCGGAAAAATGCACGCCTGCGGCCACGACGGCCACACCGCGATGCTGCTCGCCGCCGCCAAGCACCTGGCCAGGCACCGATCCTTCGACGGCACCGTCTACCTGATCTTCCAGCCCGCCGAAGAAGGCGGCGGCGGCGCCCGCGAAATGATCAAGGACGGTCTGTTCGAGCGCTTCCCGATGGAAGCCGTGTTCGGCGCGCACAACTGGCCCGGGCTCGAGGTGGGAGAGTTCGCGCTCAAGAGCGGGCCGGCGTTCGCGAGCAGCAACGAGTTCAAGATCGTCGTTCGCGGCAAGGGTTCGCACGGTGCCATGCCGCACCTGGGCATCGACCCGGTGCCCGTGGCCTGCCAGATGGTGCAGGCCTTTCAGACCATCGTGTCGCGCAACCTGCGCCCGATCGACACCGGCGTGATTTCGGTGACCATGATCCACGCCGGCGAGGCGACCAATGTGGTGCCAGAGAGTTGCGTGCTCGAAGGCACGGTGCGCAGCTTCACGACCGAGGTGCTCGACCTGATCGAGCGGCGCATGCGCGTCGTGGCCGAGTCGACCTGTGCCGCCTTCGAGGCGACGTGCGAGTTCTCCTTCGTGCGCAACTATCCGCCCACCATCAACCCTGCGCGCGAAACCGATTTCGTGCGCGCCGTGATGGAAGAGGTCGTGGGTGCAAAACGGGTGCGCGAGTTCGAGCCGACCATGGGCGCCGAAGACTTCAGTTATTTCTTGCAGGCCCGTCCCGGCTGCTACTTCGTCATCGGCAACGGCGACGGCGCGCACCGCCAAAGCGGCCACGGCATGGGCCCGTGCATGCTGCACAACCCCAGCTACGATTTCAACGACGAGCTCATCCCTCTGGGCGCCACGCTCTGGGTGCGGCTGGCCGAACGCTGGCTCGCCACGCCGCGCTAAGCGCTCCACGCTTAATCGTCGGCCGGGGCGCCGAGCACGCACGGCCACGATCGGCTCGATGCCGCGGGTCGCCGGCGCCTTCGGCAGGCCGGCTCAGCGTCGCGCAAAGTCCATAATCGCCGGCCGCACGAGAGCGCAACGACCAAGCTTGCAGGAGCCCCGATGACCGACCCCGCCCGCTTCGAACTCTTTTCCTTCTGGCGCACCTCGGCGACCTACCGTGTGCGCGTGGCGTTCAACTTGAAGGGCGTGCAGCCCCGGGAACACAACGTCAACCTGGATGCGGGAGAACAGCGCAGCACCGCCTTCCTCGAGATCAACCCGATGGCGGCGATCCCGGCATTGGTGGACCACGGCCCCGGCCAGCCCGGCACGGCACTCACGCAGTCGTTGGCGATCCTCGAGTTTCTCGACGAGACCTACCCAACGCCCGCGCTGCTGCCCGCCGACGCGCACGGTCGCGCACGCGTGCGCTCGCTGGCAGCGCTGCTCGCAGCCGACACCCATCCGCTCATCACGCCGCGCGTCAAGAAGTACCTCACCACGGCAGGCGGCTTCGACGACGCCGCCTGGCGGGCCTGGCAGATCCACTGGTTCAGCACCGGCCTGCAGGCGCTCGAGCAGCGCCTGGCAAGCGAGCCGCAGACCGGCACCTTCTGTCACGGCGACCAGCCCACGCTGGCCGACATCTGCCTGGCCAGCATTCTGGTCATGATGCGTTTGTTCAAGATCGAGGTCCAGGGCATTCCCACGGTGCTGCGCATCATGGACGCCTGCGAACGCCTGGACGCCTTCGCCAAGGCCGCACCGGGCCGCCAGGCCGGCGCCCCCCAAGCTTAAGTACGCGGGGCGTCCTGCGGAAGATCAAGAGCTCGTTCGCGCGTTGGTCCCGGGTCGCCCGGGTCGGGCCTGCCCTGACCGACGCAGCCCTCGCTGCGTGGCCGCCGCGGCACCCAGCCTAAGGGCCTGTCGGGCTTGGGGCGTCGAAGCGTTTTGGCCCCAGCGGTCAAATTGCAGCCGACGATACCCAGGCCCGACAGGCTCCTAAGCAAGCCGCGCCAGCAGGCCGACCGTCGAGCCGTCCAGGCCGCGGCTGTCGCCACTCTGCATGCGGGGCAGCAACTGGGCGCACAGCGCCTTGCCCAGCTCGACGCCCCATTGATCGAAGCTATTGATGCCCCAGACGGCACCGCTGGTGAAGACCCGGTGCTCGCAGAGCGCGATGAGCGCCCCGAGGCCCGCTGGGTCGAGCCGCTGCAGCACGAGCGTGGTGCTCGGGCGATTGCCCGGGAAGCTGCGGTGGCGGGCGAGCACTTGCGCATCCAGACAAGGCGATGCTGCGGGAGCGAGCTCGCCCAGCGCTTCTTCGGCGCTCTTTCCCAGCATGAGCGCCTGCGACTGTGCCAGGCAGTTGGCGAGCAGCTTCTGGTGCTGCTCGGCCAGCAGCGCGCGCGTTTGCTGCGGCAGCGGCAAGAGGGCGTGGCTCGTCTGGCGCACCGCGATGAATTCGACCGGGATGGTGTCGCTGCCTTGGTGCAGCATCTGGAAGTAAGCGTGCTGGCCGTTGGTGCCGGGCTCGCCCCACACCACCGGCGCGCTCGCGTAGGGCAAGGGCCGGCCATCCCGGTCGACGCGCTTGCCGTTGCTTTCCATCTCGAGTTGCTGCAAATAGGCCGGCAGGCGCGCGAGCCCCTGGTGATAGGGCGCCACGCAGCGCGAGGCCAGGCCATGAAAGTTGCGGTACCAGACGTCGAGCAGTCCGAGCAGCACCGGCAGGTTGCGCTCGAGCGGCGCCTCTGCAAAGTGCCGGTCCATGTCGTGCGCCCCGGCGAGCAATGCACGGAAGTGATCCGCCCCTATCGCGATGGCGATCGGAAGGCCGATCGCGCTCCACAGCGAATACCGCCCGCCCACCCAGTCCCAGAAGCCGAAGCAGGTGTCGATGCCAAACGCCGCCGCGGCTTGCACATTGGTGGTGCAGGCGACGAAATGGCGGGCGATGTCTTGCCCGCCGCGGGCCTCGAACCAGGCCTTGGCCGTGAGCGCGTTGGCCAGCGTTTCTTGTGTGGTGAAGGTTTTCGAGGCGACCACGAACAGCGTGCGTTCGGGGTCGAGCCGCGCCAGCAGCGGTGCGATCGCGTGGCCGTCGACATTGGCGACGAAATGCATGCGAAGGCGCGGGTGGCCGTAGGCGGCGAGCGCGGGCACCGCCATCTGAGGCCCGAGGTCGGAGCCACCGATGCCAATGTTGACGACGTCCTCGATGCCGCTCGCCTCGCTGCGCACCCGTTCGGCATAGGCGAGCATGGCGTTCAGGACGGCATGCACCTCGGCGCTGTGCGGGGCCGTGCCCGGCGGCGCGCGCAAGGCGGTGTGCAGCACGCTGCGCCCCTCGGTGGTGTTGACGGGCTCGCCGTCGAACATGGCGCAGCGCTGCGCCTCGAGGCCGACTTCGCGCGCCAACTGCAAGAGCCCATCGAGCGTTTCGTGGTCGAGCCAGTTCTTGGAGAGGTCGGCCCACACGTGCGGCGCCTCGAACGACAGCCGCTCGAAGCGCTGCGCATCCGCAGCGAAGGCGCTGCGCAAATCGAAGCGCCGGGCGGGGCCGTCGAGGTGGCGGCGTAAGGCGGCCCAAGCCGGCGTTTCGTTGCAGCGGGTCATGCCGCCCGTGCCCTGCGTTCGAGCTCTGCTGCGCCCCGTGCGCGTTCGCGCACGCCGGCGGCAAGGCGCTCGTTGGCCAGCGCGTCCTGGTTAAGCGCCCAGCGAAAACTGGGTTCGTTGTAGCTGGCGGCCTTGACGTCGCAGCCGCGCGCCGCTTCGGGGTCCAGTTGGCGTGGCGCAGGGGCCTCGCTCGCTGCGAGCTGGCCCATGAGGGCCGGCTCCAGGGCCAACCGATCGCAGCCGGCAAGCGCCAACACCGCACGGGTGTCGTGGAAACCGCAGGCCATGATTTCGGTGTCGAGACCGAACTTCTTGAAATAGCGCCACATGTCGGCGACCACCGCCACGTCGCCGAACTCGCGCACCGGCGGGGCGATCTGCGCCGCGCCCGCTTCGGCGGCCGCGACTGCCTGGCAGGCGCCGAAGACCAGCGACAGATTGCTGGCGATGCCCTGGTGGGCCAGAGCCTTGGCCGCTTGCACGCCTTCCCAGGTGGCGGCGATGTCGAGCATGACGCGCTCTCGCGGCACGCCCTCGGAGGCATAAAGCGCCACCAGGCGCAGGGCGCATGCGAGCGTGCCGGCGGCGTCGAAGGCCAGGCGTGCATCGACCTCGGTGCAAACGCGCCCGGCAACCGCGGCGAGCAACTCGCAGCCAAAGCGCACCAACAGCCGGTCGACCACGGCGTCGGCGGGCTGGCCGCGATGCGCCGTCGCTGTTTGTGCCATCAAGGGCGCGTAGGCCGGCAGTTGCAGCGCAGCGACCACGCCCATGCGCGTGCACACCGCGCCCTGCGGCGTGAATTGGGCCAGGCGCAGAAACTCCGCGCTGTCGGCGACGATGATCGAGGCGGACCCGAGTTGCTCGAGTTGGCTGGGCATACGGCCAATGCGCAAGGCGCGATGCGGCAATACCCCATGGTAGCCGCCCGCCCCGAACGCCCCGCGTCGGCAATTACACGGAACTTGCCGGCGTGGCGTCGGGCATGAGCAATTCGTCCACACCGTAGAGCTTGGCCAGTTCGCCGAGCTTGGCCGGCAGTCCAACCAGCTCGAAGCGCTTGCCCCAGGCGTCTGCCAGCCGGCGGCATTCGAGCAGCACGGCCAGGGCGCTGGAGTCGAAGCGCTCCAACTGCGAGCCATCGACGACGAGCAGCGGCTCGGGCTCGCGCTCCAGCGCAAGCTTGAGCAGGCGCAGCGCATCGCGCGCTTCGCGCACGGTCAGGGTGGTGGGCAATAGAAGCACTGTGAGGCCCTGGCGCTCACGCTCAACTCTTGGAGCCGGCCGACTTGTTGCGCTCGGCCAACTTGGCGATCAGGCCGTCGATGCCGCCGGAAGAGATTTCTTGCGCAAAGCTGTTGCGGTAGTTTTCGACCAACCACACGCCAAGCACGTTGACGTCGTAGATCTTCCAGCCTTCGGACTTCTTCTCGAGGCGGTAATCGAGTTGGATGGTGTCGCCCTTGCCTTTGACTTCCGTGCGCACCACGACCTCGTTGTCCTCGGGCTTGCTGCGCATCGGGCGCAATTCGATCATTTGCTCGCGCACCTGTGCGAGCGCGCCGGCATAGGTCCGCACCAGCAGTGTCTTGAACTCGGCCTGCAGGCGCTGTTGCTGCTCGGGCGAGGCCTGGCGCCAATAGCGCCCCACGGCCGACGCCGTCATGCGCTCGAAGTTCACATGCGGCAGCACCTTGGCGTCGACCAGCGAAATGATGCGCTTGACGTCGCCGCCCTGGATGGCTTTGTCGGCCTTGACGGCGTCGATCACTTCGGTGGAAACCTGCTTGACGAGGGCGTCGGGCGCCTGAATCTGCGCAAGGGCAAGCACGGGCGAGGCCAGCCAAGCCGCCAAGCCGACACTAAAAATTCGAGCGATGAATTGACGTTTGTACATGACTACCTTTCTTTGCCGAACAAGCGCTCTGTGGTGCGAGTCGCGAGAGCTGCTCGAGCGCCCAAGCTGACGACGCCCGTCTTCGGATGTCGAGCTTATAACGCGGCAGCCTTCACCTTCGTGCACCGCTTGGAATCGGCGCGCAGCGGCGCTCTCAAGGTGGGCTGGGTGCTCGCGGCGCGCTGGCTGCGGCCTCGGGCGGCGCCGCGGCCGGCGTGCCCGCTGCAACGGCGGGCGGCTGGGGTGAGGCGCCGACATCGTCGCCGCGCTCCTCGTCCGGCGGTTCGCCGTCATGCACGAGGGAGCGCCTGCGCTGCAGGTAGGCGTCGCGCACGAAGGTGTAGCGGTCCAGCGCGATGTCGTCGAGCAGATCGGTCGCGCTCAACAGGCCGGCTCGCGTGTTGACGATGCGCACGGCACTGAGCGTGTTGCGCGCGCTCACGGCTCGCGCAATCTGGTCGGGCGAGGCCTTGAGGTCGATGGGCAGGCCGATGACGTCGCGCACGGTCGAAGAGCCGAGGACGGGCAGCACCAGATAAGCGCCCGGCTCGAAGCCCCAACGGCCCAGGGTTTGGCCGAAGTCTTCGCGGTGCGGCTCGAGGCCCAGCTCGCTGCCCCAGTCGAGCAAACCTCCCAGGCCCAGTACGCTATTGACGCTGAATCGCATGGCGTCGCTGCTGGCGTCGCCGATGCGCCCCTGCAGCACCAGATTGACCAACGACCACGCGTCCTTGAGGTTGTTAAAGAAATTGTCGACGCCCACTCGAACGGGCTGCGGAACGACGCCGCGGTAGAGCCTGGCGGGCGGAACGAGCACGTATTTGTCGACGCGGTCGTTGAACTCGAACACGCGACGGTTCATATTCTCGAGCGGGTCGGGGCGCTCGGTCGTCGCGCAACCGGCCAGCACCCCGGCGGCGAGCCCCACGGCCCACGCCTTGGCTCGGTGCCTGGTTTTCCGGTGCGCGCTGCACATCACTTCTTCGCCCCTTGCTCCACGCCGGCGTCCTCTGCCTTGTTAAAAAGAAACTGGCTGATCAGGTTTTCGAGCACCACGGCCGACTGCGTCATGGTGATGGTGTCGCCCCCGGTCAGCAGCTTTTCCTCGGCGCCCGGCTCGATGCCGATGTACTGCTCGCCGAGCAGGCCGGAGGTCAATATTTTGGCCGAACTGTCCTTCGGAAAGGTGAAGCGCTGTTCCAGCTCGAGTTGCACCCTGGCCTGGTAGGTGGTGGGGTCGAAGCCGATCGAAGCGACGCGGCCGACGACCACGCCCGCGCTCTTGACCGGTGCGCGGGACTTCAGGCCGCCGATGTTGTCGAAGCGTGCCTCGACACGATAGGTTTGCTCGAAACTGAGCGAGAGCAGGTTGCCGGCTTTCAAAGCCAGGAACAGCACGGCGGCCGCACCGATCATGACGAACAGTCCCACCCACAGGTCATGCCTGGATTTCTGCATTCTTGCTTCTCCCCTTCACACCGAAAACATCATTGCGGTCAACACGAAATCGAGCGCCAGCACCGCGAGCGACGCCACCACCACGGTGCGCGTGGTGGCGCGCGACACGCCCTCGGGAGTGGGCTGGCAGTTGTAGCCCTGCAGCAGCGCCACGAAACTCACCGTCACGCCGAACACCAGGCTCTTGACGATGCCGTTGCCGACGTCCGAGAAGACGTCGACGCCGCTTTGCATCTGCGACCAGAAAGCCCCGGGATCGACGCCGATCAGCACCACACCGACCAAGTAGCCGCCAATGATGCCCACCGCCGAAAACACCGCCGCGAGCAACGGCAGGGCGATGATTCCGGCCCAAAAACGCGGCGCGAGCACCCGCTGCACCGGGTCGACCGCCATCATCTCCATGGCGGCGAGTTGCTCGCCAGCCTTCATGAGGCCGATTTCGGCCGTGAGCGAGGTGCCGGCGCGGCCCGCGAAAAGCAGTGCCGTGACGACCGGCCCGAGTTCGCGCACCAGCGACAAGGCCACCAACAAGCCAAGCGCTTCCGAGGAGCCGTAGCGCTGCAGGGTGTAGTAGCCCTGCAGCCCGAGCACGAAGCCGACGAACAGCCCCGAGACCGTGATGATTGCCAGGGAATGATTGCCCAGGAAATGCACCTGTTCCACGACCAGTCGCCCGCGCGCGAACGCAGCACCAAAAAGTCGCAGCAGCCTTGCGAAGAGCCGCGCACTTGCGCCCAGGTTCGCGAGCTTGGAGCGCACCGAAAAGCCGACGTCGGCCGGCGTCCAGCCACTCATCGGGCCACGACCCGAAAGTCTTCCGCGGCCGCCGCGCCGGGGTAATGGAAGCGCACCGGGCCGTCCGCATCGCCGTCCACGAACTGG
>JANONH010000353.1:0-1583 GCA_031420735.1 Methylibium sp. | reverse complement strand
GCGGGTGCGGAAGATGTCGGCCACCACATCGCCGTCGCCACCGAGCAGCGCCTTGGTCGAGCACATCTCGGCGCAAGCGGGAAGCTTGCCTTCGGCCAGGCGGTTGCGGCCGTATTTGTCGAATTCGGCTTCGCTGCCGTTGGCTTCGGGGCCACCGGCGCAAAAAGTGCACTTGTCCATTTTGCCGCGCAGGCCGAAGTTGCCATTGGTCGGGAACTGCGGCGCGCCGAACGGGCAGGCGTAGGAGCAATAGCCGCAGCCGATGCAAGTGTCTTTGTCGTGCAGCACCACGCCTTCGTCGGTGCGGTAGAAGCAGTCGACCGGGCACACCGCCATGCACGGCGCGTCGGAGCAGTGCATGCAGGCCACCGAAATGCTGCGCTCGCCGGGCACGCCGTCGTTCAAGGTGACCACGCGGCGGCGGTTCACGCCCCAGGGCACCTCGTGTTCGGCCTTGCAGGCGGTAACGCAGCCATTGCATTCAATGCAGCGCTCGGCGTCGCAGATAAATTTCATTCTTGCCATGTCTTGTCTCCGGTGTGTCGAGCGGCCGCTCAGGCGGTGAACTTCTCGACCTGGCACACAGTGGTCTTGGTCTCTTGCATCATGGTCACGCTGTCGTAGCCGTAGGTGGTGGCGGTGTTGATCGCCTCGCCACGCACCAGCGGCTTCGCGCCATCGGGGTAATAGCGCGAAAGGTCAACGCCCTGCCAGTGGCCCGAGAAGTGGAACGGCAGGAACACCGTCTCGCGGTCCACGCGCTCGGTGAGCATCGCCTTCACCTTGATGCGCGCGCCGGTCGGGCTCTTGACCCACACGTCTTCGCCGTTCCTGATGCCGCGGTCGTTGGCCGCGGCCGGGTTGATCTCGACGAACATCTCCTGCTGCAACTCGGCGAGGTAGGGGTTGCTGCGCGTCTCTTCGCCGCCGCCTTCATATTCGACCAGGCGCCCGCTGGTCATGATGAGCGGATATTCCTTGCCAATGTCCTTGTTCTTTTCCTGCACCGACTTGTAGAGCGTGGGCAGGCGCCAGAACGCCTTTTTGTCGTCGTGCGTCGGGTACTTGGCCACCAGGTCGGGCCGGTTGGAATACAGCGGCTCGCGGTGCTGCGGTATGGCGTCCGGGAAGTTCCAGACCACGGCGCGCGCCTTGGCGTTGCCAAAGGGGTGGCAGCCGTGCTTCATGGCGACGCGCTGGATGCCGCCGGAGAGGTCGGTCTTCCAGTTCTTACCTTCCGCAGCCTTCTTTTCGGCCTCGGCGAGGTCGTCCCACCAGCCGAGTTTCTTCAGCAGGATGTGGTCGAACTCCGGGTAGCCGGTGGTGATGTCGCTGCCCTTGGAGTGCGAGCCGTCCTCGGCCAACAGGTTGACGCCATCTTTCTCGACCCCAAAATTGGCGCGGAAGTTGCCACCGCCTTCCATGACGTGCATGGAGGTGTTGTAGAGGTTGGGCGAGCCGGGATGCTTGAGTTCGGGCGTGCCGTAGCACGGCCAGGGCAGGCCGAAGTAATCGCCGTCGAGCTTGTAGCCGGTTTCCTTGTCGATGCCGCCCTTGGCACGCAGGGTCTTCACGTCGAAGAC
>JANONH010000352.1:0-3619 GCA_031420735.1 Methylibium sp. | reverse complement strand
GAGCGCCTGCCTTCGCAGCAGGCCAATGGCGCCGAGCAAGACCGCGTGGAAGCGGCCGCCCTGCCGGTGCTCGAGGCGGCGGGCTTTCGCCGCGCGGCCAGCGCCCAAGAGGCCGACGTGCTGGTGCAGGTGGGCGCGCGTGTGTTCGAGATCGTGCGCCGCGACCCGTTTGCGGGTTCTCTTTTCTGGCGCAACGACTGGTGGTTCCATGGCGCCTACCACCGGCCTTTTTACGGGCCGGCGTGGGGCTGGGGCGGCCCCTACGGCTGGGACTCCTACCCCAGTGTCGACTACCAGCGCGAAGCGGCGGTGCTCGTGCGCGACCGCCGCAACCAGCAGGTGCTCTACGAGACGCGCGCCACGTCCACCGACCGCTTGGCGCCCGAGCGCATGTTGCCGGCCTTGTTCGAGGCGGCGATGAAGGACTTCGCGGTGCCGGCGCTGAGCCCGCGCAGCGTGACGCTCAGCTTGCCGGGCGGCTGAGAGGCGCCGGCCTAACTGCTGCACCGCCGTGGCGCGGCGTTTAACGCGGCGTCGTCGGCCGCCAAGGCGCCGGCTGCGGCACCGCCCTGGCGCATTCTTCAACGCGGCGTCGTCAGCCCGCGCAGGTCGAACTCCCATTCGCGAAGGCGGCGTTGCGCGACGGCGCGCTGCTCGGTGTTGGTGGCGTTGTGCACCTGGGCGGCGAAGTCGCAGTTGTAGGCGTCCAGGCGCTGCTGGTAGCGCGCATAGGCCGGGTTGGGCGAGCGCAGCACGCGCTGCCAGTGGGCGCGCAGCAGGTCGGTGGCAGCCTGCGGCTCGGGCGGCGACGCGCCCGCTTCGCCCTTGAGGCTTCTCAGGGTGCGCAGCAGGTCTTGCTGGCGCCGCTGGCGCTCGGCCAGCCAGAGCTGCGGCTCGAACGGCGAGGCGGACACCGCCTCGGCGATGCGTTCGCGCTGCGGCGCGCCCAGGCGCCCATAGAACTGCTCGGCGCGCTCGACCGCCCGCTCCACGGCGGCGCGCCGGCGCTCCACCGGGTCGCTTTGCAGGAAGTCGTTCTTGAATTCGGCGTTGATCTTGGCCTGCTTGCGCTCGAGGTGCTTCAACTGGTCGGGCTCAAGGCCGGCCGACATGGCGGCCGCGTCGGGCAGGGCCTGCTCCGCGGCTGCGCCCACGCGCGCGCGCACTTCTTCCCACCAGCGGCAACTCTTGGCCGGCGTGGTGTCTTGCATCACCTCGTCTGCGGCGCGGCTGAGCAGCGCGGTGTAGCGCGGCAGCTCTTCCCTGCGGTGCCAGGTGAACCAGCGCGCGATCGCCTGGCGGCCATCGTGTGCCTGCGCGTCGTCGAAGTCGACGTAGCCGTCGAGCCACCAGTGGGCCAGGCCATCCGCCTGCCGGTAGGCCAGGCTCAAGGCGCTGCAGCCGGCCAAGGCCAGCAGCAGAGCGGCCGCGATAATGCGCCACCGTTTAAAGACAAATAAATCCAGCATGCTCGACGTCGTGATCCTGGCCGCGGGCAAAGGCACCCGCATGAAATCGGCGCGGCCCAAGGTCTTGCACCACTTGGCCGGTCGTTCCTTATTGCAGCACGTGCTCGCCACAGTTGCCGCCCTGGGGGCACTGCGGCCGATCGTCGTCACCGGGCACGGCGCCGCCGAGGTGGAGGCCGCCATGCGCGAAGCCTTTCCCGGCATGGCGTTCAGCTTCGTGCGCCAGGAGCCGCAGCGCGGCACCGGCCACGCGGTGCAACAGGCGCAGCCCGCGCTCGCGGGGGAGGGCATCACCCTCATCCTCAACGGCGATGTGCCGCTGGTCGAGCTTGCTACGGCGCGCGCGCTGGTTAAAGCCTGCGGCGGCACGCGGCTCGCCTTGCTCACCGTGGCGCTGCAAGACCCGAGCGGCTATGGCCGCATCGTGCGCGGCGAAGGTGAAGGCGAAGGTGAAGGTGAAAGCAAAGGCGCGGTGCTCGGCATCGTGGAGCACAAGGACGCGAGCGCTGCCGAGCGCACTATTACCGAGGTCTACACCGGCATGATGGCCGCACCCACCGCCGCGCTAAAGCGCTGGCTGGCGCGCCTGTCCGACCACAACGCGCAGCGCGAGTTCTACCTGACCGACATCGTCGCCTTCGCGGTGGCCGACGGCGTGCCGGTGGCCACCGCCCAGCCGGGCTCGCCGCTCGAGGTGCTGGGCGTCAACAGCCCGCGCCAACTGGCCGAGCTCGAGCGGCACTTCCAGGCGCGCCAGGCCGAGGCGCTGCTCGAGGCCGGCGTGCGCCTGGCCGACCCAGCGCGGCTCGACGTGCGCGGCCAGCTTGTCTGCGGCGAAGACGTCGCCATCGACGTCGGCTGCATCTTCGAGGGCAGCGTGGTGCTGGCCAGCGGCGTGAGCATCGGCGCGCACTGCGTGCTGCGCAATGCGCGCATCGGCGCGGGCGCGCGCATCGAGCCGTTCACGCATATCGATGGCGCAGTGGTGGGCGAGGGCGCGCGCGTCGGGCCCTATGCGCGGCTGCGCCCCGGCGCCGAGTTGGGCGCCGAGGTGCACGTGGGCAACTTCGTCGAAGTAAAAAACTCCACCCTGGCGCGCGGCGCCAAGGCCAACCACCTGGCCTACCTCGGCGACGCCAGCGTGGGCGAGCGCGTGAACTTCGGCGCCGGCAGCATCACCGCCAACTACGACGGCGCCAACAAGCACCGCACCGTCATCGGCGCCGACGCGCAGGTGGGCAGCAACTGCGTGCTGGTGGCGCCGCTCAGCGTGGGCGAGGGGGCGACCGTCGGCGCCGGCAGCACTCTAAGCAAAGACGCGCCGCCGGGCGAGCTGAGCGTGGCGCGCGCGCGCCAGGTGGTGGTGGCTGGCTGGCAGCGGCCGAAGAAAAACTAAGCAGGAGCAGTCCATCATGTGCGGCATCGTCGCGGCGGTCGGCCAGCGCAACATCGTCTCCGTCCTCGTCGAGGGCTTGCGTCGCCTTGAATACCGCGGCTACGACTCCTGCGGCGTGGCGGTGTACCAGGGCGGCGCCCTGCGCCGCAGCCGCAGCACCGCGCGCGTGGCCGAGCTCGCCGCGCTGGTGGCGCAAGACGGCGTGGCCGGCTTCACCGGCATCGCCCACACGCGATGGGCCACGCACGGCGCGCCGGCGGTGCACAACGCGCACCCGCATTTCTCGCACGGACCGGGAGCGCCGGCAGAAGCGCTCGCGCGGCCCGCGCGCATTGCGCTGGTGCACAACGGCATCATCGAAAACCACGAAGAGCTGCGCGCCGAACTCGAGGCGCGCGGCTACGCCTTTGCGAGCCAGACCGACACCGAGGTGATCGTCCATTTGGTCGATGCGCTCTACGAAGGCGACCTGCTGCAAGCCGTGCAACAGGCCACGCTGCGCCTGAAGGGCGCCTACGCGATCGCGGTGTTTGCAGCGGCCGAGCCCGAGCGCGTGGTCGGTGCGCGGCAAGGCTCGCCGCTGGTGGTGGGCGTGGGCGAAGGCGAGAGCTTCCTCGCCTCCGACGCCATGGCGCTGGCCGGCGTCACCGAGCGCATCGTCTACCTCGAAGAAGGCGACGTGGTCGACCTCGGCCGCGGCCGGCATGAAGTCACAGCGCTCGGCGCCAGCGGCCGCCACGAAGCCGCCGTGCGC
>JANONH010000351.1:0-11866 GCA_031420735.1 Methylibium sp. | reverse complement strand
AGCTCGCCATCATCCGCCGCAACCTGGGCTCCAAGCTCATCAAGATGGGCTTTGCCACGGCCGAGGAAAAAGCCGCCAGCGGCAAGCTCGTGAAGACCGTGGACACCGCGCCCGAACAACGCAACCGCTATTCGCTTGGCGACGCCGACGTCGCCGAGCTGGCCCGCTACGCGCTCACGATCGAGCGGCACTACGGCCGCGCCATGGACATCGAATGGGGCAAGGACGGCCAGGACGGCCACCTCTACATCCTGCAGGCGCGCCCCGAAACGGTGAAGAGCCAGACCGAGGGCAAGGCCGAGCAACGTTATCGCCTCAAGGAGCAGGGCACGGTGCTCGTTGAAGGCCGCGCAATCGGCCAAAAGATCGGCACCGGCCCGGTGCGCATCGTGCACAGCCTGGCCGACATGGACCAGGTGCAGGCCGGCGACGTGCTCGTCACCGACATGACCGACCCGAACTGGGAGCCGGTGATGAAGCGCGCCGCCGCCATCGTTACCAACCGCGGCGGGCGCACCTGCCACGCCGCCATCATCGCGCGCGAACTCGGCATCCCCGCGGTGGTGGGCTGCGAAGACGCCACCGAGCGCTTGCAGGAGGGTGCGCTGGTGACTGTGGTGTGCTCCGAAGGCGACACCGGCACGGTCTACGACGGCCTGCTCGAAACCGAGATCACCGAGGTCGAGCGCACCGAGATGCCCGAAGTCAAGGTCAAGTTGATGATGAACGTGGGCAACCCGCAACTCGCCTTCGACTTCTGCCAGATGCCCAATTCGGGCGTGGGCCTGGCCCGGCTCGAATTCATCATCAACAACAACATCGGCGTGCACCCCAAGGCGATCCTCGACTACCCCAATGTGCATGCCGACCTGAAGAAGGCGGTGGAGTCGGTGGCGCGCGGGCACGCCTCGCCGCGCGCCTTCTACGTCGACAAGCTTGCCGAGGGCATTGCCACCATCGCCGCGGCCTTCTGGCCCAAGACGGTGATCGTGCGGCTCTCCGACTTCAAGTCCAACGAATACAAGAAGCTCATCGGCGGCAGCCGCTACGAGCCCGAAGAAGAAAACCCAATGCTCGGCTTTCGCGGCGCCTCGCGCTACATCAGCGCCGAGTTCGGCGAGGCCTTCGCCATGGAGTGCGAGGCGCTCAGGCGCGTGCGCAGCGACATGGGCCTCGTGAACGTGGAAATCATGGTGCCCTTCGTGCGCACCCTGAAGCAGGCCGAGCGCGTGGTCGCCATGCTGGCCGAGCAGGGCCTGCGGCGCGCGTCGGCCGGCGGCACCGACGGCTTGCGCGTGATCATGATGTGCGAGGTGCCGAGCAATGCCATCCTGGCCGAAGCCTTTCTGGAGCACTTCGACGGCATGTCGATCGGCTCCAACGACCTGACCCAGCTCACGCTCGGCCTGGACCGCGACTCCGGCCTCGAGCTGCTGGCGGCCGACTTCGACGAACGCGACCCTGCCGTCAAGGCGCTGATCTCCAAAGCCATCGCGGCCTGCCGGGCCAGCGGCAAGTACATCGGCATTTGTGGCCAGGGCCCGAGCGACCACCCCGACTTCGCCGACTGGCTGGCCGCCGAAGGGATCGAGTCGATGTCGCTCAATCCGGACACAGTGGTTCAGACTTGGAGGCGCCTGGCCGCAGGTTGAAGTTCGGCGCACGGCGCTGACGGTAAATGCGTCGCCGCCGCGCCGCCTGTTGCCAAACCCCCACCGAAGGGCTCGCGTGACCGAGCAAACCAAGCTCCCGCACGAACGGCAAGTCGAACCCCTGCGCGAGGTGGGCGGCAGCGCAGCGTTTAAACGCAGGATCGACCGCATCTACGGCGGCTACTTGCTGGGTTTCCTCGCCTTCGTGCTCGCGCTGGCGGTGCTCGAGCAACTCGGCTTGCCCAAGCGCTGGATTGGCGCGATCTTCATGCTGGGTACCGTGGGCGTGTATGCCGGCATCGGCATCGTGTGCCGCACGACCGATGCCGACGAGTATTACGTCGCCGGGCGCCGCGTTCCGGCGATGTACAACGGCATGGCGATCGGCGCCGACTGGATGAGCGCCGCGTCGTTCATCGGCCTGGCCGGCACGCTCTACCTGAGCGGCTTCGACGGCTTGGCTTTCGTGCTCGGATGGACTGGTGGCTTCGTGCTGGTGGCAATGCTGCTGGCGCCCTACCTGCGTCAGCTGGGACAGTTCACCATTCCCGACTTCCTCGGGGAGCGCTACGGTGGCCACGGGCCCCGGGCCGTCGGCATTTTCACGGCCCTCCTGTGCTCGTTCACCTATCTCGTGGCGCAGCTCTACGGGGTCGGCCTGATCACCGCGCACCTCACCGGCTTCGCGTTCGAGATCGGCGTCTTCGTCGGACTGGGCGGCATCCTGGTGTGCTCTTTCCTCGGCGGCATGCGCGCCGTGACTTGGACGCAGGTGGCGCAGTACATCGTGCTGATCGTGGCCTACGTGGTGCCCGTTGTGTGGCTGTCCGTCAAGCAGACCGGCGTGATCCTGCCGCAGGCCGTGTATGGCCTGCAACTCGAGAAGATCGGCGCCGCCGAGCGGCGGCTCACGAACGACCCCAGGGAACTCGAGGCGATCGCCGTCTACCGGCAGCGCGCCGAGCACGCCGCGGCGAAGCTCGAGGACGTGCCCACTGCGATGCAGGCCGACCGCGTGGCGGCGCGCCAGCGGCTGCTGGACCTTCGCATGCAGCAGGCGCCGCTGCCGGAGTTGCAGTCGGCCGCTCGCGCCGTTGCCGCCTTGCCGGCCAACGAGACCGCTGCGCGGCGCCTCTACGAGAGCGCAAGGAGCGCCAACGAGGCGCGTGCCATGCCCCTGGGCGGGCTACCGCCGCACGCCAAACCCTATGCCGGCGATCCCGAAGGCAGCGTCGCCGAGCGGCGGCTCTTCGACGACTCGCGCCGCAACTTCATCGCGCTCGTGTTCTGCCTGGTGGTGGGCACCGCGGGCATGCCGCATGTCCTCGTGCGCTTCTACACCACGCCCTCGGTGCGCGAGGCGCGTGAGTCGGTGACATGGTCGCTGTTCTTCATCCTCCTGCTCTACCTCACGGCACCGGCGCTGGCGGTGCTCGTCAAGCTCGAGATATTTACCAACGTCGTGGGCCTGCCGTTCTCAGAGCTTCCAGCCTGGATCGGCACCTGGGCCAAGGTCGACCCCGGCCTCCTGTCGGTGACAGACATCAACCTCGACGGCGTGCTGCAACTCGGCGAGATGAAGATGAGCGGCGACATGATCGTGCTCGCCGCACCGGAAATCGGCGGCCTGCCTTATGTGGTCTCGGGCATGGTCGCAGCCGGTGGCTTGGCCGCGGCGCTGTCGACCGCGGACGGCCTGTTGCTCACCATCACCAACGCGCTCTCGCACGATCTCTACTACCGGATGATCGACCCCAAAGCCGTGACCTCCCGGCGCGTTACCTTGTCCAAGATGCTGCTGCTCGTCGTGGCCGTGGCGGCTGCGTACGTGGCGGCGCAGCGGCCGGCGGACATTCTCTTTCTCGTCTCGGCGGCGTTCTCCCTCGCGGCCGCGGGCTTCTTCCCGGCGCTGGTGCTGGGCATCTTCTGGAAGCGCGCCAACGCGTTCGGCGCAGTCGCAGGCATGGTCTCGGGCCTCGTCGTCACCCTCTACTACATGGTGCGCAACCAGGTCTGGCTGCGCGACGCGCTCGACGTGAGCGACCCGGTCAACCTCTGGCTGGGCATCCAGCCCATCGCCGCGGGCGTGTTCGGCGTGCCAGTGGGTTTTGCGGTGACCGTGCTCGTGAGCCTGCTCACGCCCCCGCCCGGCCCCGGGCTGCAGGCCTTGGTGGGGCGATTGCGCGCTCCGCCGAGGCCCTGAAGGGCTCTATACTCGTGGGCTTTTCCCTTGCCACACTCCGGTTTGACGCCAGGAGGTGGCTTTTGCCCCCGGGCCATGCGCGCGGGGGTCAACCCACAAGGAGCTCCAATGCGTCATTATGAAATCGTGCTGTTGATCCATCCGGACCAGAGCGAGCAAGTGCCGGCGATGCTCGAGCGCTACAAAGGCCTCGTCACCGCCTCGGGCGGCAAGGTGCACCGCGTCGAAGACTGGGGGCGCCGCCAGTTGGCCTACCAGATCAACAAGCTCGCCAAGGCCCACTACCTTTGCATCAACATCGAGTGCAGCAAGGAAACGCTGAGCGAGATCGAGACCGGCTTTCGCTTCAACGACGCCGTGCTGCGCCACCTCACGGTGCTCAAGAGCAAAGCCGAGAGCGTGCCTTCGGTCATGATGAAGGCCGTCGAGCGCGACGAATCGCGCAAGACACCGCCGCCGGTGCAGCAGCAAGCGCCGCAGCAGCAAGCCCCGCAGCCGGAAGCTGCGGCCTGAGTTCGGTGGCCGCGCACGCCGCCCAAGCCTGCAAAAGACTCGCGCGATGAACCGTGTGGTCCTGCAAGCCCAGGTGGTCGAGCGCGGTGCGATGCGCTACACGCCCGCCGGTCTGCCGGCCCTGGACCTCGGCCTCAAGCACGAGTCGCAGGTGACGGAAGCCGGGCACCCCCGCAAGATCTCCCTGGAGATGCGCGCGGTGGGAATCGGAGCGGTGACTGAGAGCATCGGCAAGCTCGCCGTGGGAGACACGGCCGGCTTTGCGGGTTTTCTCGGCAACACCCGCAACGGCAAGGGCGTGTTGCTGCACATCACCGAATTCGAGGCCATCGCAAGCGCCGCAGCCGCGGCCTGAGTCTCGTCCAGTCCTTTTTCGTTCAATGATTTCAGGAGTTTTCTATGCCCCCGCCCCGTGGTAAAGGCCGTTTCGGCAAGGACAAGCGTCCCAAGCGCAACACGCAATCGCTGCTGTTTCGGCGCAAGCGGTTTTGCCGCTTCACCGTCACCGGCGTCACCGAGATCGACTACAAGGACGTCGACACCCTGCGCGACTTCATCGCCGAGAACGGCAAGATCACGCCCGCCCGCCTGACCGGCACGCGCGCGTTCTTCCAGCGCCAGCTCTCGACCTGCATCAAGCGCGCGCGCTTCCTGGCCCTGCTGCCCTACAGCGACCAGCACCGCGCCTGAGGAGACGCACACCATGCAGATCATCTTGTTGGAAAAAGTCGCTAACCTGGGCAACCTCGGCGAGGTCGTCCGCGTGAAGGACGGCTACGCGCGCAACTTCCTCATCCCCACCGGCGCCGCACGCCGGGCCACCGATAAGACGGTCAAGGAGTTCGAGGTCAAGCGCGCCGAGTTGGAAAAAGCGGCTGCGGTCAAGCTGGCGGCCTCGCAGTCGGAGGCCGACAAACTGTCCGGCAAGTCGGTGAGCATCGCCCAAAAAGCCGGTGTGGACGGGCGCTTGTTCGGCTCGGTCACCAACCACGACATCGCCGCGGCATTGGTCAAGCTCGGCTTCGAGATCACCAAGTCGCAAGTGCGCCTGCCCAACGGCCCGCTCAAGACCGTGGGCGAGCACCCGGTGTCGGTGGCCTTGCACACTGACGTCGTGGTCGACGTGACGGTCACGGTGGTCGCCGAGACGGACTGAACGCGCGGCGCCGCAAGGCGCCCGAGCACCCCCTGCGACAAAGCAAAAGGCCGGCATTGCCGGCCTTTTTTATGGGCGATGGATGCCGTGCACCGGCTGTGCACAGCTCACCCACCGCCTTACCCACAGGCCGGCGAAAAAACATCGCGCGATCCTCCGCGGCACACGCGCAGCAGCCCGAGATCCCCCTAGCATCGCAGGCATGGCAGCCCTTTTCTCGATTCCCGATGTCGCGCGCAACCCGGACGACGAAGTCGCCCGCATGCGCGTCCCGCCGCATTCCGACGAAGCCGAACAGAGCGTGCTCGGCGGCCTCCTGATCGACAACGGCGCCTGGGACCGCGCCGGCGACCTGCTCAGCGAAGGCGACTTCTACAACTACCACCACAAGCTCATCTACGCGGCCATCGGCTGGCTGGTCAACGCCACCAAGCCGGCCGACGTGATCACCGTGCACGAGCGGCTGCAGTCGCTCGGCAAGGCCGACGAAGTGGGCGGCCTCGTCTACCTCAACGCGCTGGCGCAAAGCGTGCCGAGTGCGGCCAACCTGCGCCGCTATGCGGAGATCGTGCGCGAGCGCGCGATCCTGCGCAAGCTCGTCGAGGCGAGCAGCGAGATCGCCACCAAGGCCTTCAATCCGCAGGGCCGCGCGGTCTCGCAGATCCTCGACGAAGCCGAGGCGCAGATCTTCAAGATCGGCGAAGAAGGCTCGCGCAACCGCCAGGGCTTCCAGGCCATGGACCAACTGGTGGTGCAGCTCATCGACCGCGTGACCGAGCTGCACGAGAACGGCGCCGAAGAAGTGACCGGCGTGCGCTGCGGCTTCTACGACCTCGACCGCATGACCGCTGGCCTGCAGCCGGGCGACCTGGTGGTGCTCGCGGCGCGCCCCTCCATGGGCAAGACGGCGTTCGCGCTCAACATCGCCGAGCACGTGGCCGTGAGCGAAGGCCTGCCGGTGGTGGTGTTCTCCATGGAAATGGGCGCCTCGCAACTGGCGCTGCGCATGGTCGGCTCGCTCGGGCGCATCGACCAGCAAAACCTGCGCACCGGGCGGCTGCGCGACGACGAATGGGGCCGCCTCACCGAAGCGGTCGACAAGCTCGGCAAGGCCAGCATCTACATCGACGAGAGCGCCGCGCTCACGCCCAGCGAGCTGCGTGCGCGCGCGCGCCGCCAAGCGCGCCAGTGCGGCCAGCTCGGCCTTATCGTGGTCGACTACCTGCAGCTCATGAGCGGCAGCGGCGGCGGCAGCGAGGAAAACCGCGCCACCGTGCTGGGCGAAATCTCGCGCGGGCTCAAGTCGCTCGCCAAGGAACTCAAGTGCCCGGTGCTGGCGCTTTCTCAGCTCAACCGCAGCGTGGAGTCGCGCACCGACAAGCGCCCGATGATGAGCGACCTGCGCGAGTCCGGCGCCATCGAGCAAGACGCCGACGTCATCATGTTCATTTACCGCGACGACTACTACAACAAGGAGTCGTCCAAGGAGCCGGGCGTCGCGGAAATCATCATCGCCAAGCAACGCAACGGCCCGGTCGGCACTGCCAAGCTGGTGTTCTTGAAGCCGCTCACGCGCTTCGACAACATGGCGCCGGGAAGCGGCGGCGGCGAGTATTGAGGACGGGTTGATGAGCGGGGGCTGGGCGTTCGCTAACGATGTTTCCAGGTGCTGTACGTGCTTCGGCGGGAGGCGCGGCAGGCGGTATTCGGCTCGAGACGCAGCTCTGGAAATGCTCACCAGCGCCGCGCTCGTGAAGCGGATTCGGGCCGAGTAGTTGGCGCCGCACGCACGGCCAAGCCGACGCCACCGGCCTCGTCAATGAAAGTCGCGCGAGTGGGTGCCCAGGCGGCCGAGCCAGGGCGTCACGTCGACCAGCCGCCGCGCTACGAGGTGCATCACGCCTTCGTCCGATTTCTGCCATTGCCCGGCCACGACCAGGAGGCGTGAGGCGAGCAGGGCCTGGCGGTGCTGCTCGCGCACGCGCTTCCAGACGATCACGTTGACCGAGCCGGTTTCGTCTTCGAGGGTGACGAAGATGGTGCCCTTGGCGGTTTCGGGTTGCTGGCGCATGACCACGATGCCGCAGGCCCAGGCGCTGGCGCCGTCGCGAAGGCCGGCCAACTCTTCTGCGCTTTGCACGCGGCGCTGTGCCAGGCGTGGGCGCAGCAAGGCGAGCGGGTGGCGGCGCAAGCTGAGGCCGGTGGCGGCGTAGTCGAGGGTGATGGCTTCGCCTTCAGGCGCTGCCGGCAGGGCGAGCCTGTCTTCGCGCTGCGCTGCTGCGGCGAGCAGGCCGGGCAGGCGGTGTTGCCCGGCGGCCTCCCAGGCCTGCTGACGGCGGTGGCCGGCCAGGCCGATGAGGGCGTCGGCGCGCGCGAGCGTCTGCAGTTCGTGCGGCTCGAGGCGAGCGCGCCGCGCCAGGTCGTCGGTGCCCGAGAAGGGCGCCTCGGCGCGCGCGGCGACCAGCCGCTCGGCGGCGGTTTGGGCCAGGCCCGCCACCCTGCGCAGGCCCAGGCGCACGGCAGGCTGGGCCTGCCCGTGGCTTGCCGTCGTGCGGCCTTCGCGTCCTGCGGCTTGCAGTGAACACGAAAGCAGCCCGATGCTGCCCGGTAGGCAAGCGTCGGCAAGCACTGGGGTTGCCGCGGCGGCCGACGCGGCCGATGCAGCCGGCGCGGCCTGTTGAGGCGCTTCGAGGGTGCAGTCCCAGCCACTGTGTTCCACGTCGATGGGGCGCACCTCCACGCCGTGGCGCCGGGCGTCTTGCACCAGTTGCGAAGGCGAATAAAAACCCATGGGCTGCGAGTTCAGCAGCGCGGCGAGAAAGATTGCCGGCTCATGGCATTTGATCCAGGCGCTGAAGTAGGCGAGCAGTGCAAAGCTGTAGGCGTGGCTCTCCGGGAAGCCGTAGTCGCCAAAGCCCTTGATCTGCTCGAACAACTGCTCGGCGAAGGCGCGCTCGTAGCCATTGGCAACCATGCCTTCGACGATGCGGTCCTGGTACTCCGCGACCTGCCCGCCGCGCCGCCACGCGGCCATGGCGCGGCGCAGGCCATCGGCCTCGCCGCCGCTGAAGCCCGCAGCGATCATGCAGATTTGCATCACCTGCTCCTGAAAGATGGGCACACCCAGCGTGCGCGCGAGCGCCACGTCGAGCTCGGGTTTGGGTTAGCATGAGGGCTCCAGGCCTTGGCGCCGACGCAGGTAGGGGTGCACCATGCCGCCCTGGATGGGCCCGGGCCGCACGATCGCCACTTCGACCACCAGGTCGTAGATGCGGCGCGGCAAGAGGCGCGGCAGCATGCTTTGCTGGGCGCGGCTCTCGATCTGGAACACGC
Source organism: Methylibium sp. (assembly GCA_031420735.1). Taxonomy (GTDB): domain Bacteria; phylum Pseudomonadota; class Gammaproteobacteria; order Burkholderiales; family Burkholderiaceae_C; genus Methylibium. Next base: position 3,009 of record JANONH010000351.1, on the reverse strand, counting down.
CCACGGTGTCGGCGCGGCAGATCATGTCGTAGGTGGCGGGGTCTTCGCGGCCGATGTCGCTCATCTGCCAGGCGTGCGCGGGCCGCCCCGCCATGGCGGGAACCGGGCCGCGCCACTGCGTGAGCAGCTCGAGCGAGCGGCGCAGCGCGCTCAGCATGCCCAGGGCCAGCACGTCGACCTTGAGCAGGCCGAGCGAGTCGAGGTCGTCCTTGTCCCACTGGATGACGCGCCGGTCTGGCATGGCGGCGTTCTCGATGGGCACCAGTCGCGTGAGTTCGTCGCGCGCGATCACGAAGCCGCCCACGTGCTGCGACAAATGACGCGGAAAGCCGGTGAGGGTGGTGCTGAGTTCGAGCCATTGCCGCGTGACCGGTGAGTCGGGGTCGAAGCCGGCTTCGCGCAGGCGCTCGGGCAGCTGGTGGCGGCCGTCGAACCACTGGTGGCTCTTGGCGAGGCGGTCGATGCGCCCTTCGTCCAGGCCGAGCGCCTTGCCGACGTCGCGCACGGCGCTGCGAGTGCGGTAGGTGGCCAGCGCGGCGGCCAGCGCGGTGCGCCGGGGGCCGTATTTGCGGTAGATGTACTGGATGACTTCTTCGCGCCGGTCGTGCTCGAAGTCGACGTCGATGTCGGGCGGCTCGTTGCGTTCGCGGCTGATGAAGCGCTCGAACAGCAGCGTGGTGTCCAGCGGGTTGACCTCGGTGATGCCCAGGCAGTAGCAGACCGCCGAATTGGCCGCCGAGCCGCGGCCCTGGCAGAGGATGCCCAGGGCGCGCGCCTGGCGCACCACGTCGTGCACGGTGAGGAAGAAAGCCTCGTAGCGCAGCTCTTCGATGAGCACGAGCTCCCGCTCGACCTGCGCGGCCACCGACACCGGCACGCCCAGCGGGTAGCGCTCGTTGGCGCCGGCTCGCGCGAGGGTGCTCAGGTGGCCGATGGCGGTGAGCCCGGCGGGCACGACCTCCTCGGGGTATTCGTAGCGCAGTTCGTCGAGCGAGAACGTGCAGCGCGCGGCCAGGCGCACGCTCCAAGCGAGCCACTCGGGGCGGTAGAGGCGCGCGAGCGCCAGGCGCGAGCGCAGGTGCTGCTCGGCGTTGGGCGCCAGGGCATGGCCGCAGTCGGCCACGGGGCGCTTCAAGCGCACGGCGGTCAGCGTGTCTTGCACGGCTTTGCGGGAGCGCAGGTGCATGAGCACGTCGCCGGCCGCGGCCAGCGGCAGGCCGCTTCGTGTCGAGGCTGCGGTGAGCCGCTCGAGCAGCAGGGCGTCGTCGGCCCAGAGCAGCAGTTCCACCGCGATGGCCGCGCGGTCGCCGAACTCGTGCGCCAGCCAGTGGGCCTGGGCCTCGAGCACGCCGGCGTCGTCTTGGCGCCGCGGGATCAGCAGCGCCAGGCAATCGGGCAGGCCGCTGGCGTGGCCCTGGCCGGCCAGCGCCGCGCCGAGGTCGGCGACACCCAGCCGGTAGCTGCCTTTTTCGCTGCGGCAGCGCCCGAGTGTGGCCAGGCCGCAGAGCTGCGCATAGCCTTCGCGGTTGAGGGCCAGCAGCACCAGGCACAGGCCCGGCACCTCGCCCGAGCCTTCGAGCGTGAACTCGCTGCCGATCAACAGCTTGATCGTGCGGCCGTGTTCCTCGCGCTGGCGACGCACTTCTTCGTGCGCCCGCACGACGCCGGCCACCGAGCATTCGTCGGTGATGGCGATGGCGTCGTAGCCGAGTTGTGCCGCGCGCTCCACCAGTTCCTTGGGGTGCGAGGCGCCCGTGAGGAAACTGAAATTGGAGCGGCAATGCAGCTCGGCATAGGCCGGCAGGCCCGGCTGCGTGAGCGACGCCGCGGGTCGGGGCGGCGACCCCGGCAGGGGCGTCTTCGGGTGGGGCGGCTGGGGCATGGGTTTAAAGCCGCCGAGGCATCCGAGGCATCCAAGGCCCTCGAAGGCTGCGACTGCGGGCGCCTCGCCGGGTTGCGGCGGCGACTGCGGCGCGGACGACTGTGCAGGCCCTCATCCGAACCAGCCGTGCAGGAACCAGCCGCCTGCGCCACCTGCGGCCTCGCTCGCATGCTCGCGAAAGATCCAGCGCAGGCGGTGGTCGCTGCCTTCGGCGACGCGGTAGTCGCGCCGCACCAGTGCGTTGTCGAACCAGCCGGCTTCGATGCGCTCGGCGCGCGAGCAGAGCCGAAGCAGACCGCCGTGCAGCGGCCGCCCGAGCGCGTCGCTGGCCAGCGGCTGGGGTGGCTCGACCAGCCAGGCCGGGCGGGGTGGCGCCGTGCGCAGCGAGGCGGTGCGCACGGCGCGCTGGGCTGGCTTGGTCGGTGAAGGCGAGGGCGGCGCCCGGCCCACCGCCACGCCGCGCTGCGCCCGCTCGGGCCGGTGATCGGCGAGCGGCTCGAAGCGCAGCACGCGCTCGGGGCCGAGCCGCGCAACCAGGCGGTCGAGCAAGGCGGCATGCGCGCTTTCGTAGCTGCCCGCCATCGGCAGCAGCTCGCCAGGCGTGCCGCCGTGTGGCACCGAAGCTTCGAGCGCCAGGCTCACCCCATACACCGGGGCGGCCAGGGCATGGCGCTGCAGTCGCTCGCGCCACAGCAAGGCGAGCTGCGCCATGTCGCGGCTGGGCGTAGAGAGTTGCAGGCGCAGCACCGTGTCGGGCTGCGGTGCACGGCGCTGCTCGTGGCCGAGCACGAGTCTGAGCACGCAGGCCGCATGCCAGTGCAGCCGCAACCAGCCGCCCAGCGCCGGCAGCAAGGCCTGCACCGCGGCCACCAGCACAGCGGCATCGTCGGCGCGCTCGAGCAGCTCGCGCTGGACTTCAAAGCGTTCGGGCGGCGTGAACCACGGTTGCGGGTCGGGTGCCTGGCCGTAGGCGCGGTCCAGTGCCATGGCCAGCGCCGGACCGAGCCGGTGCTGCAAGCCGGCGCGCGGCAGGGCGCGCAGTTCACCCAGGCGCTGCACGCCCAACGCCTGCAGCAACTCGGCATGCCGCGCAGAAAGCGGCAGCAGCGCATCGAGCGCCGTGACCG
>JANONH010000350.1:0-2668 GCA_031420735.1 Methylibium sp. | reverse complement strand
GGCCGCGGCCGCGTGCCGCTCATCGGGTTTTCCGGCAGTCCCTGGACCCTGGCCTGCTACATGGTCGAAGGCGGTGGCAGCGACGACTACCGCTTGGTCAAGACCATGCTGTACCAGCGGCCCGACCTCATGCACCGCATGCTCGAAGTCAACGCCGATGCCGTGGCCGCCTACCTCAACGCGCAAATAGAAGCCGGCGCCCAGGCCGTGATGATCTTCGACAGCTGGGGCGGGGTGCTTGCCGACGGCGCCTTCCAGCGCTTTAGCCTGGCCTACACCGAGCGCGTGCTCGGCCAGTTGAAGCGCGAGCATGCGGGTTGCGTCATTCCGCGCCTGCTGTTCACCAAGGGCGGCGGCCCGTGGCTCGAAGAAATCGCCGCGGCCGCTTGTGACGTCGTGGGTCTCGACTGGACCATCGACCTCGCAGCCGCCCGTCGGCGCATTGGCGCCCGAGTGGCGCTACAAGGCAACCTCGACCCGATGGCGCTGTTTGCGTCGGCCGCGCAGGTCGAGGCCGAAGTGGCCCGGGTGATCGAGTCCTTTGGCACCGTGTCCCCGGGCGTGGGCCATGTCTTCAACCTGGGGCACGGAATCAACCAGTTCACCCCACCGGAAAACGTTGAAGTTCTGGTCGAAGCCGTGCACCGACTGTCGGCCCGCGCATCGACGCGTGGGGTTTAAAGCGTGAGTGTCCCGCAAGCCGGGTTTCCCCTTGTTTGTCTTTTTGATGTTTGACTTATCCCCAGAAAACCGCGCATCGCAGCGCGCCGTCAAGTGCGAAGGGCATACCCCAGTAAGCCACGCGGGTACGTGCTAAGTGATTGATTTAAAAGGGAATTTATTGCGGTTAATTTTGCAGCACTCAGTCAGGATGATGCAAGAACTGCCGGCAGGGGCGGCTGGGTCGCAAGGTTTCCCACAAAGTTTTCCACAGGCGACTCGAAGCGTCGGAAAAGCGTTTCCCATCAAGTACTTGCTGGCCTTCTCTAACAAAAATCCGAGCTTTGAACGGCAAGTTGGACTCAAGCGAGAGCCCGCTCCCGCCGCCCGCTAGCTATCGCTGCGCGGTGATCGTCGACGCGCCGCAGCACAGTGGCTTGTCCGCCGTGCTCGACTATGCGAGCCCGCGGCCCCTTGAAGCCGGCTGCCTGGTGCGCGTGCCCCTGGGCCGGCGCGAACTGCTCGGCATCGTGTGGGAGCACGGCGCCGCAGCCGCCCGCGAGGCGCCCGACGAAGCCGCGCTGCGCGGCGTGCTCGACGTGCTGGACGCTTTGCCGCCGCTGCCTGCGAACTGGCGCAAGCTGCTTGCGTTTGCGGCCTCTTATTACCAGCGCAGCCCCGGCGAGCTGGCCCTGGCCGTCTTGCCACCCGAGCTGCGCGGCATGGGCAGTGCCACGCTGGGGCGGCGCATCGCCCGCTTGCGGCTGCGCCTGGCCAGCGCCCCGCCCGCCCCAGCCGCGGCAGAAGCCGAGCGGCCCGAACCGAGCGCCGAACAGGCGCTGGTGCTGGCGGCCCTGGCCTCGCCACAGCAAGCCGCTGGCGTTGCGCTGCTGCACGGCAACACTGGCAGCGGCAAGACCGAGATCTACCTGCGTGAAGCCGAACGCGCGCTCGATGCCGGCCGCCAGGTGCTGGTGCTGGTGCCCGAGATCAATCTCACGCCACAGCTCGAAGCCCGCTTCGCCGCGCGCTTCCCGGCGCGGCGCGTGGTGGCGCTGCACAGTGGCCTCACGCCAGCCCGGCGTCTTTCGAACTGGCTGCTCGCCCTGCTTGGCGAGGCCGACTTGGTGCTCGGCACGCGCCTGGCCGTGTTTGCGCCCTTGCCGAGGCTCGGGCTCATCGTCGTGGACGAGGAGCACGACCCCTCTTACAAGCAACAGGAAGGTGCGCGCTATTCGGCCCGCGACCTTGCCGTGGTGCGCGGGCGCATCGAAGGCGTGCCGGTCCTCTTGGGCTCGGCCACGCCTTCACTTGAAAGCTGGCACAACGCGCTGCCGCTTGCCGAGGGTGGCGCCGGGCGCTACCGGCGGCTCGCCCTGGCCGCCCGCATCGGCGGCGGCTCGCTTCCGGCACTGCGGGTGGTCGACATGAGCCGCCTGCCGCGCGAACAGCTTCAGGCCCGCCCGCTTGCCGAGCCGCTGCTTCAAGCGCTGGCCCAGCGCATCGAGCGCGGCGAGCAAAGCCTGGTCTTCCTCAACCGCCGCGGCTACGCGCCGGTGCTGCACTGCCTCGAATGCGGCTGGCAAAGCGCCTGCCCGCACTGCAGCGCCTGGCGCGTGTTCCACAAACTCGACCGCAGCCTGCGCTGCCACCATTGCGGCTTGGCTGAGCGGGTGCCCAGGGCTTGCCCGGAGTGCGGCAACGCCGACATCCAGCCGGTGGGCCGCGGCACCGAAAAGCTCGAGGAGCAACTCGCCGCCGTGCTGCCGGGCGCGCGCATCGCACGCATCGACGCCGACACCGCGCGGCGCAGCGGCGCGCTGGAGCAGCAACTGGGGCGCGTGCACGCCGGTGAAGTGGATGTGCTCGTGGGCACGCAGATGATTGCCAAGGGCCACGACTTTCGCCGCATCACGCTGGTGGCCGCGGTCAACCCGGACGCCGCCCTGTTCTCGAGCGACTTTCGCGCGGCCGAACGTCAATTTGCCTTGCTGCTGCAGGTGGCCGG
>JANONH010000349.1:0-1835 GCA_031420735.1 Methylibium sp. | reverse complement strand
AGTTAAGGGCCACGCTGGCGATGCAGCCGTCAAGTGCCAGGGTGGCGACGTTCACGCTGAGCGCGCCGTTGGTGACCATGCCGATGGCCTTGCCGCCGGCGATGAGGTCGACGATGGTGTCGTCAGGAACGAGCGTCGCCTCGTAGGCCTGCACCGCCAAGCCGAAGAACATCGCGAAGTTCCATTGCAGCAGCGTGTAGGCGCTCGTGCATCCGCCACGCGCCTGGGGGTCGCCGACGAGAGCGCCCGTTGCGTCGAGGCAGACGTCCTGCCCCAGGCCTCCGGTGAATCGTGCGTCGAAAACTTCGCGGATCCTGGTGTCGTAGTTGAACGAGAGCCCCTTGGCAGACGTCGAGCCGACCAAGCTGCCACCCAGCACCGAGTCTTGTGCGGAAACCGTCTGTCCTCTGAGCGGCACGAATCCTGGCATGGTGAGCTTTTTGCCCAGCTCCTGTGATGTGCGGCCGGTGAAAATCATTTCAAGGTCGTTGCCGATCGGACCAACCGCCTGGGACGCAAGCGAAGACAGCGGAATGTTCAGACGCTCCGACACCAGACCGGCGGTGGTGTAGGCCTTGACCTTGGCCTTGGGATCGCGAAAGCCGAGCGGGTTGACGCCGTTAAAGAACGCGTCGGCGCGGCCGTCGTCGAAGTTGCGCAGGTTGAACACCGCACCGATCACGGTGGGTGAATTGCGCGGCTCGACTCGAAGCACGGTGTTGGGAATTCCCGTGGCTGCCGAAGAGAAGCTGACGTTGAAGCCGTCCGGGTCTTCACTCGTGAGCGTCGCAACGTCGACGCGGTCGGCCTGGACACCAAGGTGTGTGCCTGCGCGCAGCCCCTGCGACGATACGGCGTCAGCGAGGTCGATGGACCCGGCCGACTTGCTGCCAAGCGCGCCCGGCGTACCGTTGGGCAGGTCGGCTAAGGCGCCAAGCATAATCCGGTCCGCCTGGCTGACCGGTAAACCGCGATTCGGAAGACCATTGGCCAAGTGGCCATAGTGTCCCGTGGTCAGCGTGCCGTTGAGCGGCACGAGGTCGGCCCCCTTGTCGCTGTGCTTGATGCCAACGCTGATCTGATTCACGGTCCGGTTGTCCGCGCCGGCACTGTAATGGCACGAAGCGCAGGATTGGACGCCGTTGCCGCCGACTTGCATGTCCCAGAACAACGCCTTGCCTAGCTGCCGGAGCTGGGGTCGCTGACCGGCATTGGTGACCTTCGTCCACCGCACGTCGGTTCCGTCGAGCAAGCCCATGTGGTTAACGTCAGGCACGCCCACCACGTTCAGTGGCTCGACCGGCGCGCGCGGCAGCGCCGCTGGCTTGACGGCGAGGGGAGCGGCAAGCTGATGGGCGCTCGCACTGTCGCTTTGATCAGTGCCGCCGCCGCCGCACGACGCCAAAACGAGGCCTGATGCCGCCACCACAGCGGTCAGCAGAAAACGGTGTACCGAGTTCGTTTCCATAGGGTCTCCTTGTGTTGAAACAATGTAAATCGTTGCAATATTTGTGTCTCATTGCTCACCCCTCATCCAAGGGGGCAAAATGTCACGGTCAGCCTGTTCGACCCGGCGTTTCGCTGCGTCCTTGACGCTTAACTGGCCGCCGCCGCCGAGCGGCCAAATTAAGCAGGGTCGAGTGCCTGGCCGGCGCTTGCAACGCCTTCCACGCGCTCGCCCGCGGCAGCGCCCATCGACTGGGCCAGCCGCAAGGTCTTGGCGCAGCGGGTGTCGATCAGCATGGACACGGCGTTCTGCCTGGAGGCGCTGGAGGAGGCGTTCGCGAAATACGGCCAGCCGGAGATCTTCAACACCGACCAGGGCAGTCAGTTCA
>JANONH010000348.1:0-4247 GCA_031420735.1 Methylibium sp. | reverse complement strand
GGCTCGACCGGGAGAGTGCAGGGGCGCTTGGAAAGTATAAGAAGACGCTGTGCGGCACGCAGCGCTCGGGCTCCGTTTGGAGGCGCCAAGCCGCCCGCTTCAATCGAATCGCAGGGGCAGGCGCCATGACAAAGAGCTTGGCAATCAAAGGGGCATTGGCTGGCGAGTCATCGTTGGATGACCCGCAGGTCATTAATATCGCCGGCTCGAACAAAAATCGGTGCGGCGCGCCGATCCCGCCGATCCGTCGCCCCCACCGGCACCTGTCGGCGCACGCCAAGCGCCCCGCGGCGTATGCATGCGCGCCGCCCGTCATCTCGACAAAATATCAGGGGCATGCCATGCGTCAACCAGTTCCAGTTCGGCGACCCGACCAGGGCCGTTGCGCCGCTGCCTCTACAAGCGGTGGACGCCGCCTACCCGACCGCGCCGGCCGCCCGCTGGCGCATGGGTGGCCGCGGGCAGCCCGAGCCGCCAGCCTGGGTTCGGGCCTCGTGGCTGCTGCGCTGTGGCTTGCCGGCTGCAGCGGCGCGGCCGACGTGCAAGACGGCGGCGCTGCGCCCCCGGCGGCGCCGGTGAGCGTGGCCCCGGCGGTGCAGCGCGCGGTGTCCGACCGTGAGGAATTCAGCGGCCGTCTCGAAGCCGCCGAGTACGTCGAGTTGCGCCCGCGTGTTGCGGGCAGCGTCGAGCGCGTCCATTTCAGCGACGGCGCCATGGTCGCCAAAGGCCAATTGCTGTTCTCCATCGACCCGCGGCCCTTCGAGGCGGCGGTGGCGCGCGCCGAGGCGCAGGGCCTGGCGGCCCTGGCACGCGCCGAACTCGCGCGCACCGAGCTCGCCAGGGCGCAAAAGCTGCTGGAAGACAAGGCGGTGTCGCGCCAGGAGTTCGACCAGCTCGCAGCCGGCCTGCGCACCGCGGACGCCGACATCAAGGCGGCCGAAGCGGCGCTGCGCGTGACGCGGCTCGAGCTCGGTTACGCGCAGGTGCGCGCACCCATCGCCGGGCGCGTCTCGCGCGCCAACGCGACGGCTGGCAACCTGGTGAGCGAGCAGGTGGTCCTGACCTCGATTGCCGGTGTCGACAAGCTGTATGCCTACTTCGACGGCAGCGAGCAGACCTTTCTGCGCCTGCAGGCGAGCAAGGAGGCGCAGCCCAAGGTGCGCATGGGCCTGGCCAACGAGCCCGGCTTTCCGCACTTGGGCGCGGTCGACTTCATCGACAACCGGCTCAACCCGCAGACCGGGGCGATTCGCATGCGCGCGAGCTTCGACAACCGCGAGGGTGCCTTCACGCCCGGCCTTGCGGCGCGCCTCACCCTGGCCACGAGCAAGCCCTACGAAGCGGTGATGGTGCCCGAGCGGGCCATCGGCACCGACCAGGACAAGAAGTACGTCTACGTGGTGGGCGCCGACAAGCTACCGCAGTTCCGCGAAGTCAAGCTCGGCACGCTGGTGGGCGCCATGCGCGTGGTGAGCGGTAGCGTGAAGGCGGGCGAGCACGTGGTGGTCGACGGCCTGCAGCGGGTCATGCCCGGCATGCCGGTGGCAGCGCAGGTGCTCGAGGTCGACGCGCAAGGCCTGCCCACTGCCGCTGCACCCAGCCCAGCCGGCGCAAGCGGCGCAAAGCCGCCGCCGGCCACCGAGAAGCCGGCCGGCTGAAGCGGCAAGAGCAGCCATGGACATCTCGCGCTTCTTCATCGACCGGCCGCGCTTCGCGGGCGTGCTGTCGATCTTCATCTTCCTCATCGGCACCTTGGCGATCTTTCAACTGCCGGTGTCCGAATACCCGGAGGTCGCGCCGCCGCAGATCGTGGTGCGCGCGCAGTTCCCCGGCGCCAACCCGCGCGTCATCTCGGAGACGGTGGCGACACCGCTCGAGGAGCAGATCAACGGCGTGGAAAACCTGCTGTACTTCGAGTCGCAGGCCACCGCCGACGGCAGCCTCACGGTGACCGTCACCTTCAAGATCGGCACCAACCCGGAGGTGGCCGAAACGGCGGTGCAGAACCGCATCAACCGCGCACTGCCGCGCCTGCCCGAGACCGTGCGCCAGATCGGTGTCACGACCGAGAAATCGAGCCCCAATCTCACGATGGTGGTGCACCTCGTGAGTCCCGACAACAGCCGCGACGCGCTCTACCTGCGCAACTACGGCCAGCTCAACGTGCGCGACCCACTGCTGCGCATTCCGGGCATGGGCACCGTGCTCCTGTTCGGCGCCGGCGACTACGCCATGCGTGTCTGGCTCGACCCGAACAAGCTCAATGCGCGCGGCGTCACCAGCGGCGAGGTGGTCGCTGCGATCCGCGAGCAAAACGCCCAGGTCGCCGCCGGCACGGTGGGCGCGCCGCCGGCACCCAAGGGCACCGAGTTCCAGCTCTCGGTCAACACCCAGGGCCGGCTCACCGAGCCGGGCCAGTTCGCCGACATCATCGTGCGCAGCGACCCGGCCACCGGCGGGCTGATCCGCGTGCGCGACCTGGGTCGCGTCGAGCTCTCGGGCAACACCTATTCCCTGCGCAGCCTGCTCAACAACAAGGAGGCCGCGGCCATTGCCGTGTTCCAGGCGCCGGGCTCCAACGCGTTGGCGCTGTCGAACCAGGTGCGCGCGACGATGGAGCGACTCAAGCCCGCCTTCCCGCCGGGCATGGACTACGCCATCGCCTACGACCCGACGCGCTTCGTGCAGACCTCCATCGAAGAAGTGGTGATCACGCTGCTCGAGGCGGTGGCGCTGGTGGTGCTGGTGGTGATCGTGTTCCTGCAGACCTGGCGCGCCTCCATCATCCCGCTGCTGGCGGTGCCGGTGTCGATCGTCGGCACCTTCGCCTTCCTGCTGCTGCTGGGCTACACCATCAACACGCTCACGCTGTTCGGCCTGGTGCTGGCCATCGGCATCGTGGTCGACGACGCCATCGTGGTGGTCGAGAACGTCGAGCGCAACATCGCCGCGGGCCTGGCGCCGCGCGCGGCCACGATCCAGGCCATGCGCGAGGTCTCCGGGCCGATCGTGGCCATCGCACTGGTGCTGTGCGCGGTGTTCGTGCCGCTGGCGCTGGTGCCCGGCCTCACCGGGCAGTTCTACAAGCAGTTCGCCGTCACCATCGCCATCTCGACGGTGATCTCGGCGTTCAACTCGCTCACGCTTTCGCCGGCCCTCAGCGCCATCTTGCTGCGCCCTCACGACGCGCCCAAAGACCGGCTCACGCGCGCCATGGACGCCGTCTTCGGCGGCTTCTTCCGCGGCTTCAACCGCTTCTTTGGCCGCTCGAGCGACGCCTACGGCCGCGGTGTCACCGGCCTCGTGCGCCGCAAGTCCGCGTCGATGCTCGTCTACGTCTTGTTGCTGGCGGCGACCGCCTTCATGTTCACGCGCATACCGGCCGGTTTCGTGCCGGCGCCCGACAAGCAATACCTGATCGGCATCGCGCAACTGCCGGCCGGTGCCTCGCTCGAGCGCACCGATGCCGTCATCCGCGAGATGAGCGACATCGCTCTTCGGGTGCCGGGCATCGTCGACGCGATCGCCTTCCCCGGCCTCTCGATCGCCGGCTTCTCGGCCGCGCCCAATGAAGGCCTGGTGTTCTTCGGCCTCGACGCCTTCGAGAAGCGCACCGCGCCAGAGTTATCAAAGAACGCCATCCTCGGCCAGGTCAACGGCGCCATCCAGGCAATACAAGGCGCGCGCATGTTCGTGGTGCCGCCGCCGGGGGTCGACGGCGTGGGCACCGCCGGCGGCTTCAAGCTGCAATTGCAAGACCGCAGCGGCGCCGGCGAGCAGGCGCTCTACGCCGCCGCCTGGGGCACCCTCGGGCGCATCTATGGCAACCCGCAGTCGAGCATCGGCACGCCGTTCTCCAGCTACGACATCAACGTGCCGCAGCTCTACGCCAACGTCGACCGCACGCGCGCCAAGCAAATGGGCGTGAAGCTCTCGGACATCTACGACACCATGCAGGTCAACCTTGGCTCGCTCTACGTCAACGACTTCAGCCGCTTCGGCAGAACCTACCAGGTCATCGTGCAGGCCGACGCGCCGTTTCGTGCCGGCGCGAGCGACATCACGGCGCTCAAGACGCGCAACGCGGCCGGCGAAATGGTGCCGCTCGGCGCCCTCATGACGGTCGAGCCGACCTTCGGCCCGACCCGCGTGACGCGCTACAACGGCTACCCTTCGGCCGACATCAACGGCGCCGCCAAGCCGGGCTTTTCTTCCGGCCAGGCCGAGGCCGAGATCGAGGCGCTGCT
>JANONH010000347.1:0-3275 GCA_031420735.1 Methylibium sp. | reverse complement strand
GCGTGCACGAAGCGGTGGCCGCTGAGTTGCGCCTGTTCGAGCGGCTCTTCACCGAGGCTCAGCCCGACGCGAACGGGCGCGACTTCCTCGCCGCACTCGACCCCCACAGCCAGCGCCTGGCGCACGGCTTCGTCGAGCCGTCGCTGGCCGGCGTGGCCGCCGATGCCCGCATGCAGTTCGAGCGGCACGGCTACTTCGTCGCCGACGAGCGCGACCACAGCGCGGCCGCGCCGGTGTTCAACCGCATCGTCGCCCTGAAGGACAGCCGCGCCAAGTGAGTGGGCCGGCGCGCATGTCGGCCGACATCGCGTGGACGCTCGCGCGCCCCCACTCGGTGGGCGGCCTATTCCACCGTCTTGACCAGCGTGCCGGGCCGCAGGTCGCTGGAGCCGGCACCCCCGTAGACGCCGTTCATCAGCCGCAATTGCTGCTCGGCATTGCCGGGCAAGGGCGAACGCCGGGCCAACTCGGCGAAGCTGCCGGCCGGCAGCGCCACCGAGCGCAACACCCACGGCTTGGCGGCCGCACGGTCGGTGCTCGAGAGCGGGCGAAACGAGCCCTCGGCGGCGCGCAAGGCGGCGCCCGCGCGCTGCACCGCAGCCGCGTCCTTGCCGGCGTACAGCAGCAAGTAGTTGCGGTTCTGCGGGCCGGTGACGACGGTGGCTTCGACCGCCTGCGACTGGCCCTGCGCGTTCTGCCGCAGGCCGCTGTAGTGGGTGGCGGCCAGGCCGTTGAGCTGGCGTTTCTCGGTCTTGCCATCGGTCGCCTTGAGCCCGTTGCGCAGGATGTCTTCGTGCGTGCTGCCGGCCTTCTGCGGCACGGTCTGCACCATGAGGCCGGCGTCGCCCGCGCCGTTGACGAGCGTGATCGCCTCGGCCTCGTTCTGGATCTTCCAGCCCTCAGGCGCGGTGAGTGCGATGCCCAGCGGCTCATGGTAGAAATTGCGCCCGCGCACCACGCCTTGCTCGCGGCTGTCGCCGAAGTTCATGCCGCCCACGGCTTGCAGGTAGCGCGCGCGCCCGTCGTCGACGTAGGGGCCCTGGCCCTTGTATTTTTCGGCGATGTTGCGAATGTCGGCCAGGCGCTTGTCGTTGGTCGGGTGCGAGGCCAGCCAATCGGCGCCCTGGCGCGGGCTCTTGCCTTCGGCGCGCGCCTGGTCGGCGGCAAAGCGCTCCTGGTTCTTAAGCACCTCGATCACGTCGGCCATGTTGTTGGGGTCGTACTTGTTGCGCACCAAGTACTCGGCGCCGAGTTGGTCGGCCTGCAGCTCCTGCTCGCGGCTGTAGCTGGCCACGTAGCCAGCCGCCACGCCCTGCGACACCTGGCTCACCGCGTCGCCCACGCCGAGCACGGCGCCCAGCACGCTCGCTGCCAGCACCCCCAGACCGGCGCGCTGCTGGCGGGTGGCACGCTGGGCGCCGTGGCGGGCCGTGACGTGGCCGATCTCGTGACCCATGACGCCCGCCAGGTCGGCCTCGCTCTCCATGTAGGCCATGATCCCGCGCGTGACGTAGACATAGCCGCCGGGCAGCGCGAAGGCGTTGATCTCGGGGCTGTCGAGCACGGTGAAGGTCCATGGCAGCGCGGCACGGTGCGACTGCTTGGCCAGGCGCTGGCCGATCTCGTTGACATAGGCCTGGACGCGCGCGTCGCCGTAAGCCCCGTACTCGGCCAGCACCTGCTGGTGGGCGGCCTTGCCTTCCTTGCCTTCGGCCTCTTCGGAGAGCACGGTGCGCTCTTCCTTGCCGCTCACGGGATTGACCACGCTCGTGGTACAGGCGCCGAGCAGCGCCGCACACATGAGCGGCAGGGCGAACAGACGAAGGCGCATGGCGGCCCCTTTTCGGGTCATGAGGGCGGTCTCGCCGCGGATACGGCGAGCGGATATTGTGGCAACGGCATTCGGCGTGCCCGCACCTTTATCGGCGTGCTGCGGCGCTCGAGCCGCGCTGTCAATGGGGCTTGCGCGGCTTGTCTTGAAACTGCCGCGGGCGGATGACGTTGCCGTCGCGATCGGCGCTGCGCAGCTTGGCGCGGTCGATCGCCTCCTTGGCCTCGTTGGCGGCCTGGCGCCGCGCGGACGCGCGCTCCCAGGCGCCAAGCGTGCCGTGGCGCAACCAGCGCGTCGCGCGGGCCACGCCGGCGTCGAGCCGGTGGCGCCGACGCGCGCCCACAGCCAGGCGCAGCAACAGCACAGCGCAAGCCGCAAGCACGAGCCCAGCCAGCACCTCGGACATCATGGCGCCGCGCTCGGCTGGTGCGGCGCTGCCCCAGGGGGCGCGCGAGACTGGGTGAACTTCATGGCGGGCCCATCGTACCGCCAAGGCGGCGCGCCGCCGCGTAACAAAGCCAAGGCCATGCGCACTGCAGCCGCTGCGAGCGGCACTGCCCTACTCGGGGTGATCCAGGCTGCCCATCGACTTGGGATAGGTCACCACGCCCCAAGGCAGCGTCTTGCCGGTGATGCGCTGGGTCGGCTCGAGCGTCGCAGCGTCGATGACCACCACTTCGTCGGAGCGACCGCAGGCCACGAGGATCTGCTTGTCGTCGGGCGTGAAGCTGAAGTGCCAGCAACGGTTGCCGGTCGGCACTTCCTTGATGGGCGCCCAAGTTTTGGTGTCGAACACCTGCAGCGTCTTGCTGCGGCCATTGGCGACGAACAGACGCTCGCCGCTGCGATCGAAGGCCACGCCATAGGGGTACTCGCCGGTCTTGACCGTCTTCACGACTTTGTATTTGGCGTCGATGACGACGAACTCGTTGCCGTGTTCGATGGTCGCGACGTAGTGCTTGCCGTCGGGGGCGCGCTTGATGCCGCGCGGGCGGTCGCCCGTCTTGATGGTCTTCACCAGCTTGCCGCTGGCAATGTTGTGCACCGTGACGGTGTCGTCCTCTTCGTTGGTGACGAGGATGTGCTTGCCGTCGGTGGAGAACTCGATGCCTTCGGTCTCCATGCCGCCCTTGATGGAGCGCAGCAGCTTGCCGCGCTCGAGGTCGACGATCGCCACGCGCGCGGGCAGCTCATTCTTGTCGTCGTCGGCCTCGGCCTCGGCGGCCTGGCGTGCGGCTTCGGGCGAACCCGGCTTGGGTGGCGGCTTGCCGGTGGACGTGGGCTCGAAAGACACGAAAGCGAGCTTGCCCCGCACCCGCACGAACTCTGGGTTCTTGCCGATCGCGACGTGGCGCATCAGCTTGCCGCTCGCGCGATCGATGATGGCGATGCGCCCGCCCTCGCGGTTGGCCACCACCAGCCAGCGGCCATCGGCCGTGACGCC
>JANONH010000346.1:0-3074 GCA_031420735.1 Methylibium sp. | reverse complement strand
GGCCATGAAGTCACGCTGTTTGCAAGCGGTGATTCCGTGACGAGCGCGCGCCTCGTGCCCATCGTCGAGCGCAGCCTGCGCCTGGACCGTCGCAAACCCGACTGGTTGGTGTGGCACACGCTCATGCTCGAGCAGGTGTTTGCCGCTGCGGCGCAATTCGACGTCATCCACTTCCACGTCGATTTCCTGCACTTTCCGCTGGCGCGCCGCTGCCCGACGCCCTCGCTCACCACCTTGCATGGGCGCCTGGACCTGCCGGACCTCGCGCCGCTCTACCAACACTTCAGCGACCAGCCGCTGGTGTCGATCTCGAAGAGCCAGCGCGAGGCCCTGCCCGAGGCGAACTTTCGCGCCACCGTGCACCACGGCCTGCCCGAGTCCTTGCACCAGTTCCAGCCCAAGCCGGGCGACTACTTCGCGTTTCTCGGCCGTATTTCGCCCGAGAAACGCGTCGATCGCGCCATCGAGATCGCGATCGCCTGCAATGTGCCGCTGCACATCGCAGCCAAGGTCGACGACGTCGACCGCGTTTATTTCCAGACGCGCATCGAACCCATGCTCGATCACCCGCTGGTCCACTACCGCGGCGAGATCGACGAGGCCGGCAAGGGCGCTTTCCTCGGCGGCGCCCGCGCGCTGCTCTTCCCGATCGACTGGCCCGAGCCTTTTGGCCTGGTGATGATCGAAGCCTTCGCGTGCGGCACGCCGGTGGTGGCTTACGCCGGCGGCTCGGTCGAAGAAGTCATGGAGCCCGGCCTGACCGGTTTCGTGGTGACCAACCAGCAAGAGGCGATCACGGCGGCCCGCGGCATCGCAGCGATCGACCGCCGCCGCTGCCGTGAAGTCTTCGAGCGGCGCTACACCGCCGCGCGCATGGCCGAAGATTACGTGCGCATCTACCGGAGCCTCGCATGACCGAAACCATCCAGATCGGCGACAAGTGGTATGTGGCCGCGACCGAGGCGCGCAGCGAAGAAAGCCCGCAGGCGCTCAAGCACGACGAGAGCTTCGGCCTGTTCGACCGCTTCGGCGACGTGCCCGCCTTTGGCAGCGGCGAGCACGGCCTCTACCACGAGGACACGCGCTATCTCTCGAAGCTCGAGTTGCGCCTGGACGGCGCGCGCCCGCTGTGGCTGGGCTCGACCGTGAAGGAGGCCAACAGCCTGCTCGCCATCGACCTCATGAACCCGGACTTCGACGCCACCGCCAAGGGCACGCTGCACCTGTTTCGCGCCAAGCTGCTGTGGCGCGGCGCGTCCTACGAGCACCTGCGCATCGCCAACCACGGCAGCAATGCGGTCACCACCCACCTGAGCCTCGAATGGGACGCCGATTTCGTCGACCTCTTCGAAGTGCGCGGCATGAAGCGCGCCCGCCGCGGCGAGCGGCTCGCGCCCGAGCTCAGCGAAGCCCAGGTGGTGCTGCCCTACATGGGCCTGGACGGGCTGCGGCGCCAGACGCGGCTCGTGTTCGACCCCGTGCCCGACCTGTTGGAGGCCCGGCAAGCCCGCTTCACGTTGCGCCTGCAGCCCGGCTCCGAGCAGCACCTGTTCTTTACCGTGGCCTGCGAATCCGGTCCACCGCAGGGCGAGCGCGCGCGGCTCTCCAACTACAACAGCGCCCTGGCCAGCACCAACGCCGCGCGCGCCGCCGCGCGCCAGGGCGGCTGCACCATCGAGACCTCCAACCCGCTGGTCAACCTGTGGATCGAGCGCTCGCTGGGCGACCTGGCCATGCTCACCACCACCCTGCCCACCGGCCCCTACCCCTATGCCGGCGTGCCGTGGTACTCGACCACCTTCGGGCGCGACGGCCTGCTCACCGCGCGCTCGATGCTGTGGTTCGACCCCTCCATCGCGCGCGGCGTGCTGGCCTTCCTGGCCTCGACCCAGGCCGAGGCAATCGACGCCGAGCGCGACGCCGAGCCCGGCAAGATATTGCACGAGGCGCGCCGCAGCGAGATGGCGCTCACGCGCGAAATTCCGTTCGGGCGCTACTACGGCACCGTCGACGCCACGCCCTTGTTCGTCGCCCTCGCAGGGGCCTACTGGCAACGTACCGGCGACCTCGAGTTCATGCGCGGCCTGTGGCCTTGCGTACTGCTCGCGCTCGACTGGATCGACCGCTTTGGCGACGTCGACGGCGACGGCTTCGTCGAGTACCAGTGCAAGAGCAAGGAAGGGCTGGCTCAGCAGGGCTGGAAGGACTCGCAAGATTCGATCTTTCACGCCGACGGCAGCGCGGCCGCAGCGCCCATCGCCCTGTGCGAAGTGCAGGGCTATGTGTTCGAGGCCAAGCTCAACGCCGCCCACATGGCGCGGGCCCTGGGCGACCTGCCGATGGCCGCGCGGCTGCGCGGCGAGGCCGCGCGCCTGCAGGAGCGCTTCCAGGCCGAATTCTGGTGCGAGGAGATTGGCAGCTACGCGATCGCGCTCGACGGCCAAAAGCGCCCTTGCGCGGTGCGCACCTCCAACAGCGGCCATCCGCTGGCCAGCGGCATTGCAGCACCCGCGCACGCCGCACGCATCGCCAGCGCCATGGTCGGCCCCGAGTTCTACAACGGTTGGGGCATTCGCACGGTGGCCAGCGCCGAGGCGCGCTACAACCCCATGTCCTATCACAACGGCTCGGTCTGGCCGCACGACAACGCCCTCATCGCCATGGGCATGGCGCGCTACGGCCACACCGCCGAGGCCGTGCAGGTGATGAGCGGCCTGTTCGAGGCCACGCTGCACTTAGACAGCAACCGCCTGCCCGAACTGTTTTGCGGCTTCCCTCGCCGCGAAGACGAAGGCCCGGTGCTCTACCCGGTGGCGTGCTCGCCGCAAGCCTGGTCGGCAGCGGCCTTGTTCGGCCTGCTGCAGGCCTGCCTGGGTCTGCACGTCGATGCCGAGCGCAATGAAGTGGCGCTGCGCACGCCACGCCTGCCACCCTTCATCGACTGGGTTCGCTTGAAGCGCCTCTCGGTCGGGCAGGGCGGCCAGGTCGACCTGCTCATGCAGCGCTATGCCAAGAACGTCGGCGTCGAGGCGACGCGCAAGGACGGGCCGGTGGAGGTGGTGGTGGTGCTTTGA
>JANONH010000345.1:0-1601 GCA_031420735.1 Methylibium sp. | reverse complement strand
CGCCGGGCTGGCCACCCCGAACGCGAGCAGCGCCGCCGCGAGCCAACGCGAGACTCCCGCTAAAAGCTTCGGCGACAGGCCCGGGAACAGACGCGACAGCCCGCGTGGCTGATGCGGCGCGCAAGCGGGCAAGCTTCCGGACCTCATCGCAGCACTCCGCTCACTTCGATCTCCACACGCCGGTTGGGCGCCAGGCACGCGATCCGCGCTTCGCGCGAGGCCGCGTTTTCGCAGCTGGCGATCGGGTCCGCCTCGCCGCGGCCCGCGGTACGGACCGCCTCGGCTGGCACGCCGCGAGCGACCAAGTACGCGCCGATCGTCTCGGCGCGGGCCAGCGACAGGCGCAGGTTGTACTCGATGCCGCCCAGGCCGTCGGTATAGCCCAGCACCCGCACCCGGTCGACACGTTTCATCGCCACGATCTGTGCCGCCAGCGCGTCGAGCTCGGCACGCTTCTCGGTGCGAAGGTGTTCGAGTGCCGAGTGGTCGAAGTGGAACAAGGCGTCGGCTTCGAAAACCAGTTTTTCCACCCGCGTGATTCGCGGCTCGCCCACGGCGGCTGCAGCCGCCGCAGGCGGCGCCACACAGCCTTCGGCCTCGATGCCGGCACGTTCAAGTTGCTCTTGCGCGCGCGCCACATGGCCACGCGCTTGCGGCCAGCCGAACTTGCTGAACTGGTCGCCGGCCTGCACCAGGGCCACCTCGCCGCAGGCCAATGCTGCCGCGGCGCAGCGCAGCCCGGCATGCGCCTTGAGTTCGGCGGCGCGCTGCCAGAGGTCCTCGCGCAGGCGTGCGGCCCGGTTGATCAGCGGCGTCTCGGTCGCAATGCCGGTGTGCTGCTCCAGCGCGGTGAGCAAACGTTTGGCTTCATCGAGCGCACTTTCGGGGAAGGGGGTGCGGTCGTTGCGCGCGTACTGGTAGCGGCCTGCTTCGATCCAGCAGCCGGCCTTGTCCAGTGCGTAGGCGGGCATGGCCGCGGGCGCCGGGTCGGCGCGGCCCAGCTTGTCGTGACGCTCTTGCAGGTCGGCGATGAGCTTGCGGTCGCGGGCGATCGTGGTGTCGCTGATGCGCGAAGGCTCCGGCGCCAGCTCGCGCGCCATGGCGTCGAATGTGGGCGGGGCAGCGCAAGCGGCGAGCCCTGCGGCAAGGGTCGCGACGGCCAGCGTGGCCACGAATCGAACCACCGGCGCCACGCTGGCGTGGAGCGCCAACCGCGCGGCGGGCAGGAGCTTCTGGGGGCTTGCGGGGTGCATGCGGGCTTCAGCGCGGGGTGGCTGCATTGGGGGTGCAACGCAGGTCGGTGGATGCGGCTTGCTCGGGGTCGCCGAGCAACACCAGGCGCACCCGCCGGTTCAAAGCCTGCCCGTCGGCGTCGTCGGTGGCAGCCGTAGCGTCGGCGATGGCGTTGGCGTCGGCGTTGGCGTTGGCGACGATGTCGGCGTTGGCGTTGGCTTCGGTTTTGGCACGCGGCTCGACCTCGCCGCAGGCCTCGGTGCGGATGCGTGCCGCGGCGACACCGCTGGATTGCAGGTGAGCCTGCACCGCCTGCACCCGGCGTTGCGACAAGCGCTGGTTGACCGCGTCGCTGCCGCGCGCTCTGG